>JAFMJU010000246.1 GCA_017853285.1 Gemmataceae bacterium | reverse complement strand
AGACGGCCGATTTCGAGGTCACAGGCGACGGCTCCAACCCCGCCTGGGAAAAAGCCACCTGGATGCCCCTCAACAAGCGTCCCGGTGGCGGCCAGAACCACACCGCCCGCATGAAGCTGCTTTATTCCGAAAAGGGGCTTTACGCCCTGATGGAGGGCACCGACTCCCGCCTCACCGCCACCTTCGACCGTGATTTCGAGAACCTGTGGACCGAGGATGTCTTCGAGGCTTTCCTCTGGCCCGAGGAAAAGGACCCCATCTATTTCGAGTACGAGATCTCCCCCCTCAATCGCGAGCTGCCTATCGTGGTCCCCAACCTCGAGGGCAAGTTCAAGGGCTGGCTCCCCTGGCACTACGATGGTGATCGCAAGATCCGAAAGGCAACCTCCGTCTCAGGCGGCGAAAAAAAGTCTGGCGCCGCCATCAGTGGCTGGAAGGCCGAATATTGCATCCCTTTCGCCCTGCTGGAACCAATGCGAAACGCCAAGCCGGCATCCGGCTCCAGGTGGCGCGCCAATTTCTACCGGGTAGATCACGATGGAGGCAAAACCACCGCCTGGGATTGGGCCCGCGTGGGGCCCAGCTTCCACGATTTCAAGAATTTCGGCACACTGGTGTTCGAATGATTTCCAGCACCCTTGACGGAGCCCGCTAGTGGACCCCATTTCGTTTCTGTATTTCATCCTGATTGGGCTGGCGGCCGGCTGGCTGGCCGGCATCATCATGAAATCGCCCGGAGGTGGCCTGCTTCGCAACCTCATCGTCGGCACCATTGGCGCGCTGCTGGGCGGCTTCTTGTCCCAACTGGTGGGTATCCACGCGTCCGGCCTGCTCGGCAGCCTGTTGGTCGCCACCGCCGGGGCCGTCGTCCTCATCCTGCTGCTCAGGGTGCTGAGTCGGCCGCCTGCCTGAGCCCCTGCATGGGGTCCTAGCGGTTCTTTTCCGCCTCGGGGGTCGGGTGCGCCACCTTGGGCCATTTGCGGGCGAAGCCGTCGTTGGTCCAGGTCACATCGTTGTCCATGTCGTGGCAGGTTTGGCAGAACTGGTCGGCCTTAAGCGTTCGTGCTTTTTTCTGGTCGGCAGTCTCGCCCTCTTTGGCTTTCCACGGGTTCATCAAGGCGTGCCATGTCGCGTCACCGGTGTTCTTCAGGTGTTCGCTGCCGGGCCCGTGGCAACTCTCGCAGCCGACATTGACCAGATTCGCCGATTTTTCCTGCGACAAAAACCCTCCCTTGTAACCGTAACCCACCGTGTGGCAGACGATGCACTCTGGGTCAAACTGGCGCCTCGACGGATTTTTGGCATCCACCAGCGTCTGGTAGGCGTGGCTGTGCCCGGATTCCTTCCAGGTTTTGTAGGCAGACTGGTGGCAGCGCTCGCACTTGTCCGATCCCACATAGCGGGGAGTGCTTTCAGGCTCGGCCGCCTGAAACGGATGGTTCACCTGCGGGTGCCGTTCCAGGTACTTGTCCCGCTCCAGCTCCCGGGTGTAGCGTTCCATCAGTAGCGCCACCGGGTTTTCGGCCTCCTGGCCCTCGGGAGTCAGGTAATCCTCGCTCATCTGCACCAGGGCATACTTGCTCGTCGGCTGGGTGAGGGTTTTCCCTTTCCACAGCCCCAGCACCCCCAGGTGCTTGCCTTTGTGGCCGACCCGCACCACCACCGTTTCGCCCCCGCCCGGCTGGGCGATCCGCACCGGCTGGCTTGAGGGCTCATCTTCCTCAGAAAGGGCCAGGATGACCTGGAATTCCGGGAAGGCCTTGGCCAAAGCCTCCACCTCCCGCGGTTCCTGGCCAGGCGCGGCCTTGGTGTAGTAGCCCTGATAGAGCAGCACCCTCAGTTCCACCCCGGCGGCATCCATTTCCGCCGAGACTTTTTTCAGGGCATCGGCCGCGGGGGTGAAACGCACCTGCTTGTCCTGGATGGCCCCGGCCACCTTCGGCCCGGTCACCGAGGTCACGCCCACTTTCCAAGGCTGCCCCTCCACCACCACTTTTTCCCACGGGGCGGTCTGCTCCGGGTACAGGTCGGCGGCGTCTTTCAGGTTGGCCGAAAGGACCCTGGGTTTCGGCTCGTTCAGGGCGTATTCACCCAGCACCTTGAACAGGCCCATGCCGGCCTCGTAGGCGCCAAAGCCCACCGCGTGGAACCCCATCTCCTTCAGCGCGGCCATACTGTAGCGGTACTTGATCAGCCCCTGCTCGTTGCCCAGGTTGACCGGCCCACCCTTTTGCGGGATATCTCCCACATCCAGCGCTGCGACGGCCCAACCCCTGCTCCTCAACACTTTCAGAAAATTTTGGCGCCGCTCCAGTCCGCCAACCTGCGGCCTCGAACAGCCGCAGGGCAAGATGTACCCATGCTGCTCGCCGGTCAGTACCAGGGTCAGGTCCGGCTTGCCCCAACCTTCCAGATTGGCCGCCAGCTTGCCCCACGGCTCCGCGCTGGCCGAGAAACTGTTTGGCTGTTCACGCATCCACCTCGCCAGACAGGATCCACCGAGACCGGCGAACAACACCAGGGCGGCGACACCCACCACGGTGGCCACCCTTCCAATCCACAACCGCATGGAGGAATCCTTCCCCTCTGCCATGGGCTAGCCCTTTCCGTGATTCTCCAGCCGGCGGCCAGATGTCCAGCCGGCGACCCGGAGCCTAGTTATCCGCCCTGCCGGTGATCGGGATGCGCAACAAACGCGGCTTTTCCCCGCCGATTTTCACGAACACGGCGCAGTCCTTGTACATGCCCTCGGAGCGGGGGAATTCGCCGGAAACCTTCCCGGGAGGAACGGTGATCCGCAATTCCCAGCGGAAACGCTCGCCCACAACCTTCGGCCGCTTGTCCAATTCCACCTGAACGAAGGGGGCCGTGCTCTCCCGGTCGATCTCCATCGAAAGACCGGCATCCAGCGTTTCCAGTTGCGCGGTCGCCCGCGAACCATCCTGCCGTTCGAACCGGTTCAGCAACACATAACCGCGTTCATCGGTGCCCAGCACCTCCACATCTCCGTCGATCCTGCAGGAGACTCGCAGTGGCGCGGCAGACTTCGCCTGCTCCGGCACATCGGGGTTTTTCAGGCTCACTTCCAGCCGTCGCACCAGGGGGCCGATCTCGGGCTGACCGCCCTCCAGCGGAGTCCAGGTGGCACGCAGCGTGATGAAAAACAAGGACTGCATCGGCGCTTCTGTCTCAACCTGCTTCTGCTTCAATTGGGCGTCGCTGGCCTTGCGAACCTCCTTGATCGCCACGCATTCCTTGTTCACCGGCCTGCTGGAGGAAAGGCGCACATCCAGGTCCGACACCTGGAAGCTGGCCCTCGTCGGGCAATAAACCGGGATCTCACGCTCGGCCGAGGGGTTGCCTGTGGCGTTCAGCCGGCCCAGATCCACGGCGGCCTCGGGCAGAAGCAGCAGCGGGGCCGTGTTGATGCGCGCCTCCACGCTCACATATTGCCGCCAATCCTTTTTTCCCAGCCAAAGGGTGGCGGTCATCGTGTCTTTCTGGAGCTTCTCGTTTTTCCAGGTCATGCGCAGCACACCCACCTCGCCCGGGGCGATCTCCACCTCGGTCTGCCGGTCGGTCAATTCATACTGGGTCAGGGTTTTTTCCAATTCGGAAAACTTCGGTCCGCCCTGGGCGTCCTGAAGGAGCGCCAGGTCTGGCTTTCCGTCCTTGAGGAACCCCTTGCCGTCACCCTTCCACCAGGGGTGGTCGAGGGGAAGCTTGAAGTAGTAAACCGAGGTGCAGGTGCACTTCTTCCCCTCCAGGCCGAACTTGACCGGCGTTTGGTGAGGATTGGTCATCCAGTAATCGTGGTGGCCCGGCTTGAAGTGCTCCTGCAGGAGGGAATCCGTGTCGCCGGGTGGAAACACCCTGGCCGCCAGTACGGGTTCCGGACTCGTTTCCTGCTTGCCACCAGCCCCGGCTCCGGATGAATTTCCGGTCGAAGCGACCTTGCCCATCTCCGGGTCGAAATTCGACATGAAGGTGATGCCGAAAACGACACCAACCAGCAGGATCACCGCCGCCACCCACCCCCAACTCTTCATGATCCCGGCCCCTGAATTGGTTTTCACTCGGCCTGCCACGCCGTCGCCGGGACCTTTGGCCCATCGGCGCGATGTGGGACTGCTTCTAGAACTCAGTTTAGCAAAAAAACCGCGGCAAATGCCCGCTTGGGCCAGGGATCACGGAACGAAAAACCCCGGGACGGATCATCCCGGGGCTGAAATGCTTATCCAAGGCTTCCGGCGGTGCCGATCAGTCCTCGATCCTGGGCTTCAGCCTGGGTTTCGGGGGCGGCAGCAGTTTTCCCTCGATCAGCTTGCTTTCCGCGGTTTTCAGGATTGCCGAGAACTTTTCCGGGGTTGCCTCGCCGGCGTTCAGGTCGGCCCGGTCAGCCAGGCGGAAACCCTTCACCATCAAAATGCTCGCCTCGGCCCCCTGGGGCATGGGGTAACGGCTCAGCAGGTCTCCGGAATCCAGGCAGACCGGAATGTGGGGGTAGGGATCCTCCTTCGCGGTGCCAAGGAGGGCCTTCATCTTGTCCTGCAAATCCCTGCGCTTGTCGATCCCCGCCAGCGCCAGGGGTTCCTTGAACGAATCATCCACAAAAACCACCATCGCCCGCATGCCAACATCGTGGAGCCGGCCTTCGAAGGCGTTCAGGGCGGCCAGGTTGGCCTTCCAGGCGTCTGACACCTCCGTGCCCCGCACCATCACCAGGACAATCGGCCGGGCGCCAAAATCACTCAGCGGGCAGTGGTACCGGTCCACCAGGTCGCCGTTCAACACCAGCGGGTGAAACGGTCCGGGAATCGGCTCCCCCAACTTTCCGGCCGGAGGGGCCTGGGCCTGGCAAGCGGCAGCCAAGGCCCCACCCAGGATCATCCCAGCCAGTTTTGTTTTCAGGCCCATCATGCGACCACTCCGGCCTTTGATAGTCTGTTTTCATCGGTTTCAGGCGGGAACCGGCAGACGCATACCCAACAAACCATGCCGCAGGCGTTGCAAATTCTTGCCCAGACTTCAAGGGCGGTCAATCGGTTTGGCCTCGCAAAACCTTCCCAATCGTTTCCATTTTACGGCCTGTGCCGTTGGTACCGACAAGGGGAAACCATTTCTCGCCTCATCTCAGGGTTTCCCGGTCCAACCCATTAGCCAGATTGCCTTGTCCTGCTGGTCAACCGCCTCCATCAACACGGTTGAAGCCCCCATCGCCGACCGTTCGGCTTCGGTGACCAAAATCGGCTGATCCATGCGCCAATCCCTGTCCCGCCGTCTCTCCACAACGATGCCCCGGTCGGCCAAAGCCAGCAATAGCCCATCATCCCGCAACAGGCCCACCTGAACCCGGGCCCCTGCCCCTCCCAGGACCTGGGCCAAACGCCCGGCCACCCGGGTGGGGCTGCTCATCTGACCTGCCCTGTCGGCTTTCAGGGCCACCTGGCCCGCCTTGATCCCTACCCAAATCATGCCAACAAGCAACAGCCCCCAACCGATTTTTTCGGCGCGCCGCAAATCGATTCGCCGCCAGGCGGCGGCCAGCACCCCGGCGGAAAGGGCCATCAATGGCGGGATGACAGGCAGCGCGTGTCGGGGCTTGTGCCCGGGCACCACAGTCCAAAACAGCAAGGGAATCACCACCGCCAGCAACAGGATTTGCAGCCAGTTATCGCGCTCCAGCTCTTCTCGCCGTGTTTGGCAAGTCTGAAACCAAACACCCAAGGCCAGGCAGCCGGGCAACCCCATGGCCAATACCTGCGCGGGGTAGGTCAGCCATTCATGAAATGGGTAAGACCGTCCATGGTGTGCCGGGGAAAGATGTTGCAACCCCTCCCGCCGCACCACCGTTTGCCACAGGGGTTCCCAACCAATTTCCCTGGCAACCATCACCAGCCATCCAACAGCCCCGGCCAACACCAAAACTGCCATGACCCAAGGCAATGGCCGGGCCAACAAGCGCCACTCCTTTTTCCACACCAACCACACCCCGATGACCGGCACTAGAAACACAGGCCCAGTCCATTTCTGCAAAAAACCACCCAACAGGCAAAGGCCCAGGCCCCACCAGGCTGGCCCCCACCGCCCTTCCGTCCGAACCACCGCTTCCCAGGCCGCCAATCCGCCAAACACCCAC
>JAFMJU010000245.1 GCA_017853285.1 Gemmataceae bacterium | reverse complement strand
GCGGCGCTCGCCAGGGCCAATCGAACCCGGGGGGATATTTCCCCTTTTTGAACCCGGCTGATCCATGCCCGCAACACCCGGGGATCGGCCCGCCCCTCGCCCAGCCCCAGTCGTGCCGCCCAGCCCCGTACCGTCTCATCGGGGTCGTTCACCAGGCCGGCCAGCACCTCCACCGGAACAGCGCCCAGGTTGGCCAAGGCCCACAAGGCGGTATACCGTTCCCGGGGCTGGGTGCCTTTCAGCGCCGTTTCCGCCAATTTCTCACGCACTGCCGGGTCCAAAAATTGCGCGTCCAACCGGTCCCGCAGGGTGAGGCGGACTTGCTCTTCCATCCAGGCATCGCCCGACGCCAGGTAGGGCAGCAGTTCCATGTCCTTCAAATCGGCCGGTCGAATGCCTTTCGCTGTGCGGATGCCACGCGGCGCAATCCGGTAAATCCGCCCGGTCACCCCGTCCGCCTTGTCGTAGTTGTGGCATTCCCCGGTGTCCGACCAGTCCGCCACCAGAATCGCCCCATCCGGTCCCTGATTCACGATCAGCCCCCGAAACCACGGGTCCTTCCATAGGACAGGGTCGGGCAGGTGACTGGCTGTGTAGGTAGACAGGTTGGGGGTGAGCTTGTCGGCGTTCAGCCGCATGCCATGGATGTTGGCCATCAGCGCCGAGCCATTCCATTGGTCCGGCCAATCAGGATGCCGAACAATCGCCAACCCTGCGTGGGCGTGGCCACCGCCGGCAACGGAATGCACACCCGTGCCGCCCCGGGAACTGGTCCAGTGGCCACCGCCCCAGTGCAGGTGGTCGGCCACCGTGTCCATCAACTGATAGGAGGCCGGGTTCGGATCATTGCCGAACATGCGCTGGTAGCGCCCGCCCGGCACCACATGCCAAAGGTGTGCGATCACGCAGTTCGTGATGAATGCCTCGCCATAGCCGTCAAAATCCAGCCCCCACGGGTTGGTGGTGCCGTGCGCCACCACCTCGAAGCGCCCCTGGGTGGGATGGTACCGCCACACCCCGCAATTCATTTTCACACGCTTGTTTTCCGGCGTGCCGGGTGAGCCGATCGAGGCGTTACCCAGAATGCCGTTGCAACCCCACAGCCAGCCGTCCGGAGCGAAGCGCAGGCTGTTCACCACATTGTGTTTCGCTTTCAGGTCGAAGCCGTTCAGCTTCACCACGGGCGGACCGTCCGGTTGGTCATCGCCGTTTACATCGGGAACTAGTAGCAGGTTCGGCGTGGCAGCCAGCCACACTCCCCCCTGGCCCAGGGCGATGCCCGACAAGTTGGTGGCGTTGTCCAGAAAGACCGTTTTCTTGTCAGCCCGCCCGTCGCCGTCGGTGTCCTCCAGAATCGACACCTTGTCCCGCCCCGGTTTGCCGTCGGTGATCCAGTGCGGGTAGGAATGGTTCTCAATCACCCACACCCGCCCCTTGGCGTCCGTGGTCATCGCGATCGGTTGCGCGATCATCGGCTCGCTGGCAAACACCGTGGCGGCAAATCCCTCGGGCAGGGTCATTCCTGCCAGCGCCTTTTCTGGCGAATGTGCTTGGTCTTGGCCGAAAAGCAGAAACGCCAGTAAAAACGGCGAGGCGGGCATGGCAAATACCTGTGATTTGGCAGACTCAGTGGGACTTTTACAGCCTAACCCGCAGGTTACTGGAGTCCAAACAAATTAGAGGATGCATGGCGCCATTTTTGCGAGGCGATTCACCATTCAAGCGACCGAACCGTCTGCCTGGCCGCCTCATCTCCATCCGGCAGCGGAAACACCTCCGCCGAGCAGTAGCCGGTGTATCCGATGTCCTTGAGGGCTTGCAAAATCGGCCGGATGGGGGTGTGTCCAAAGCCCATGGCCCGCCGGTTGCTGTCGGCCCAGTGCACGTGGCCGATCAGTGAACCATGCTGCCGCAGGGTTCCATCGATGGATGCTTCCTCAATATTCATGTGGAAAAGGTCGGCCAAGACCTTGCACCCGGTGATGCCATGCCTGCTGATCAGGTCGGCTGCGTCCGATACCGTCCGCAACATCACCGTCTCGTAGCGGTTCAGGGGTTCCAGCAGGAAAAAGGTCCCTAGGGACCGGGCGTGGGCCGATAACTCTGCCACCGCTTCCCCCAGCCAGTCCATCGCTTGCTCCCGCTCCACCTCCAGGGTGGCGCCTCCCTGCATGCTGCCCAAAATGGCCGGCGCGCCAAATTTCGCCCCAGCCGTGATGATCCCCCGGATAAATTCCCGGGCCCGACCCCGGATGGCGGCATCAGCAGACACCAGACTCAGTTTGTGCACCACCCAACCGGCTCCGGTGCCCACAGCGGCCAATTGAAGGCCGTGCCGTTCCAAGGCCGGCCGCATGTGCCCTTCCTCCAGGGCCTCCGGCCCGGGCGCAAAAACTTCCACCGCCCCGAAACCTGCCGCCTGGGCCCGGGCACACCCCTCCTCCAATCCGCCATGAAAAACAAAAGGACCCCGGGCGGCTTGGGGAACCAGACAAACGGTGACAGCGGGACGCATGTTGGTTTCCCAAAAACAGTTAAAAAAATGTGGAAAAGGTGAAACAGCCCAGCCCGCTTACAGGCCAGCTTTTGAATCCAAGGCCCCCACCCTAACCGGCCCACCGGTGCGGCGCAAAGGGGGCGGGAACCGGGTGCTGGCATGACCCCGGCAATTCCACTAAATTAAAGGGATTGCCGACTGGCTTGAACCGTTCCAGGCGCCCCTTCGCATGCCCGATTCTGCCGCCCAACCGTGCCTGACCGATGCTCATGGCGTCACGCTGGAGGCTGTCCAGTCCCGCATAAGGGCCTTATTCGGGTCCAAGGACGCGAAACGCGGCATCGATGGCACCTTCCTCTGGTTCATGGAGGAGGTGGGCGAGTTGGCCAGCGGCCTTCGTGGCCGTGATGACACCGCCAAGGTCGCCACAGAATTCGCCGATGTCCTGGCATGGCTGGCCACCTTGGCCAACATCCGCGGAATCGATTTGGCGCAGGCCTTTCGCGACAAATACGGCTTGGGTTGTCCAGGCTGTGGAAAATCCCCCTGTGATTGCCCGCCACAGGAGAAGCCATGAGCGCCTGCCTGCTGCTGGCGGCGTTGCTGCTCCCGGCGCCTTCTCAAAGTCAATCGCCCGCCGCCATCCCCCGGTTGGGAATTGCCCGCCATGGATTCGCGTCTCCCCAGGGGGGCCGGGTTCTGCGGGAAGGGTTGTGGCATCCCATCGAGGTGGAACTCAGTCTGGACGCCCCGGTGCCCGCCGGGTCTTGGAAACTGGTGGCTGAGGGGCTCGATCCTTGGGGGGTTCCGGCGCGGTCTGAAAAGGTTCTGCCCGTACTCGTTGCCGGTGACCAAAAAATCCAGGCATTCTCACCCCTGGCTGGAACTTGGGCCAAACCCGTTCGCGTTTGGCTGGAAGAGGTTGCCACCGGTAAATTGCTTTCGACGGCCCGCCCTTCGGAAGAAGAGGTTCGCATCCTGGGCACAGGCTCAAGCTTGGTCCTGGTGGCTGGCCGGCCCCTGCCTGAATTGAACCGCGCGCTGTTCACGCTGGAAAATCCCAACGCCCGCAAAAAAGAGGGAGAGGATCCCGAGGCTGAGCCCGCCAACGGTTTGGTGTACCTGAAGTCACCGACCGATTTTCCGGAAAGCCACCTGGGGTATGGCGGGGTGGATCTGGTCGTTCTCCAACCGGATGCCGGTTGGATTCAAGCATGGCTTTCCCCCGCAAACTCGGCCCGCCGTCAGGCCTTGGCTTTATGGTTGGCCCGGGGCGGGCGTTTGGTTTTGGGATCATCCCCTGCCACTTGGTCTCGGCTGGATGCCCTGGGCCAGGCATTCGGTGTCGCTGGCGAAACCGTTTTGCCAGTGTCCGCCCAGCCTGGTGTGCCGGAGCGAAGGCTGCCGGTGAGCGGCCTATCCCGCTGGGTGGGTGGCAACCTGCCCCCGTTGGCAGCCCGCCCGCTTCCGGGTTGGCAGCCGGTGCCTGCAGCCGATGTGCTCGCGTCCGAGCCCATCCCAGGGCAGCCCTCCCGCCCAGTTTTGGTCCAGTCTGGTGCGGGCCGCGGCTGGTTGCTCGCCTCCGCCTTCGAGATCGAAGGGGCTGTTTCCGACAACGCCCCCCAGGAAAAGGAAATCTGGTTGGCATTCTGGAAAAAGTTGCTGGGCGAATTGGGCCTTCCACGCCCGGCGTTGACTTCCGGTTCCCCGCTCACAGACGAACTGGCCGACACCGGCATGGGGGTTTTGCCCTTCGGCTGGGTGATCCTTTGCAGTCTGGCTTTCCTGGCGATTGCCGCCCCGTTCGATTACCTGTTGACCACCAGGGTCTTGAAGCGCCCCGAGGCCACTTGGTGGACCCTTCCTGTGGCGGCCTTGGCCGCGGTGGGAGGCGCCATCGCGTTGACACGCGGCCTCCATGGCGACCAGCCCCGCCATCGCCGGCTCGATCTGGTCGACCTGGTGATCAGTCCAAATCCTGCCCAAAAACCATCCTGGGCCGGCGGCAGCTCTTTTGTCTCATTGGTGGATCCTAAAAAGTCAAATCTTAACTGGAATCTGGAACTCGAGTCCAACTGGCTGGGCGAGTCCGACCAGGTTTGGCCGGGCCCAGGTGGCCCGTGGCTGCATGAGGATCGTGTCCGCCCGGCCCCGCCGTTGTCGGCGCGCCAGGGATATACCTTCGGCCCGGAGGCTGCCTCTGTTTCCAATGTACCGGCTGGGCCCGGCGCCGAACGACTGTTCCGTGCCGATTGGCTGGCGCGGATGCAGGAGGCGTCCCTCAGCGCCCGGTTGGCCCCCTCGCGAACTTCCGGTTCATTGGAGGGCGTGATCGAAAGCCGACTGCCGGTGGACCTGGTGGATGTGGTCCTCGTTTGGGCTGGTCGCGCCACCCCGGTGGGTGACCTGCCTGGGAAGGGTGGCCGGGTTCGGGTGGAAATCCACCGGGTGGGTGATGCCGGCGAAACCGCCGAGACCTGGCGGCTGAAAACACACCAAGACGCCGGATATGTGGCCGGCACGGCCCGTACCGGCATCGGCCGCGAGCAGGCCCGTCGCGACATGGTGTCCCGCTTCCAGCCGTTCCTGTTCGCCCGTCCCGAGGCGGAGGACATCCTGCGCGCTACCGGTTTGGGATGGGACCAGAGTTGGCGCCTCAGGCAGGTGGGTGGCCAGTGGCGCCGTGAGGTGGTGCTGGTGGGCCGGGTTGCCAAGGGCGATGGCCCGGCTCGCCTGCGGATGACCGATGGGGAAGGGCAGATCCCCGGTGCCGGCGACTCTGTCACCATCCTGCGGGCCTTTTTGCCCGTGGAGTCAATCAGTCAGTCCGACGCGGCCGGCGCCGCTGGAGGCAACGCGCGATGATCGAGTGCAGCGACCTCACCAAGATGTACGGCGAACTCTACGCCCTCAATCGCCTCACGCTCAAGCTGGTTCCGGGGGATGTCTACGGCTTCATCGGCCCCAACGGCGCCGGCAAAACCACCACCATGCGCATCTTGGCCACCCTGCTCAACCCAACCTGGGGCGAGGCGTCGGTTTGCGGCTACTCCATCCACACCAGCCCCCGCGAGATCCGCCGACTGGTCGGCTACATGCCCGATTTCTTCGGCGTCTACGACGACATGAAGGTCATCGAGTACCTCGAATTCTTCGCCGCCGCCTACCGCATCACCGGCGAGGCCCGCAAAAAAAAGTGCGATGAGGTGCTGGATCTGGTCGACCTGGAATTCAAGCGCAACGCCCTCGTCACCAGCCTGTCCCGCGGCATGACCCAGCGCCTCGGCCTCGCTCGCGTGCTGCTGCACGATCCCCAGGTGTTGCTGCTCGACGAACCCGCCAGCGGCCTCGATCCCCGGGCGCGCATCGAGATGCGCCGCCTGCTGAAAAAGCTCCGCGGTCTGGGCAAGACCATCATGATCAGCAGCCACATCCTCCCTGAGCTGGCGGACATCTGCAACAAGATCGGCATCATCGAGCGCGGCCAGTTGATCTTCAGCGGCGATGTCGCCTCCGCCATCCAGCAAGTGCGCGAGGCGCCCGTGGTGCGGGTGGGGATCGCCCACGATCGCGAGCCCGAGGCCAAACCGCTGCTGGCGCGGTTGCCCCAGGTCACCAGCGTCGAGCTCACCGCCGATCCGCCCTGCCTGGTGGTCACCCTCAAGAAGGA
>JAFMJU010000244.1 GCA_017853285.1 Gemmataceae bacterium | reverse complement strand
TTAGCAGGACCGTGTTTGAGAAATTGGTCAGCCAGTGCCCACCAAGCACCACCAGCGCGAACAGGGCCGGCATCAGCCCGACAAGGAACAGGTACCGCGGGTCGCTCCAGACGGAGACCGATTCCCTTCTGGCCAGGATGCCGGTTTGCCGCACGCCCTCTCGGGCACAGGCCAAACCGGTCCGCCGGGTGGAACCTTCACGCTGCGCGGGTGATTCCATGCCCCCTTCGCCTGCGGTGGCCGTTGGCTTCACCCCGACCTGGGCCCACCGGTCAGTCCCCTGATCCTCCAGTCGCACGAACGCATCCGGCAAATGCTCCACCCCAAAATGCCCGCAGGCTCCTTCTGGCGGCCCCAGATACACCACCTTGCCATCTCCTAAAATAAGCAGGGCGTCCGCCTTGGAGATGTTGTCGAGGTGGTGCGTGACGCACAGCACCAACTTGCCTTGCCTGGCTGTCTTGGCAAGAACCTCCATCACCCGCGCCTCCGAGGCCGGGTCCAGGCTGCTGGTCGCCTCATCCACCAGCAGGATCGCCGGATTGACCACCAGTTCCGCGGCAAGTTCAACCCGCTTCCGTTCACCGCCCGATAGCGACAAGACCTTTTGGTCGGCCAACCGGTCAACCCCCATCGACCGCAGGACCTTGCCCACCTGCTCGTCCAACTCCTTGGGGCTGGTGTCGGCGGGCAACCTCAACCTGGCCGCGAAATGGACAACCTGCCACACTGTCAAGGTTTCGTGGAGCGACATCTGCTGGGGCACATATCCCACCAGCCCATTCAGGATCGCCGGGTTGGAATGAATCGGGCTGCCACCGAATAGCAGGCTTCCCCCATCGACAGACCGAACCCCCTGCAAACATTGCACCAGGGTCGACTTGCCCGCACCGCTGGGGCCCAAAACGCAAACAAACTGACCCAGTTGGAAGTTGAACGACACCCGGTCCAGGATCGGTTTCTCCCGCCCGGGCACATGCACTGTCAGCCCATGGGCTTCAAGTTTCGGAAATCCGCGGCGGTTGGTCACCGTCAGCCCAACGCCATCCTCAAGCCACAGCGCCTGGGGCCCCAGGTGCAGCACCGTCCCGGGGCTCCAGGTCGCTTGGCCCTGCACCGGCTTCCCGTCCAGCGAGATGCCATGGGTGCTGTTCAGGTCATGCACCACCACCGTGCCATCCGGCCCCAGGCGCAACAGGGCGTGGGTCCTCGAAACCGCCGGATGGTCCAGCCAAATGTCGCTGGCCGGATTCCGACCAATCTGGATTTCAGCTTTGCTCCCGAAAGCCGCGGTCAGGTCGAAACGGACAGATCTCGCCACATCCCGGTAATCGTCTAATTGCGAGGATAAATGGGTCCTGGTTTTTTCGCTCGCATCACCAGATGGTTGACTCATGGCCGCTTTTCCTTGGCAGTTGGCACAGGGGCTGATTTTTCGACAGGATTCGCCAAACCGAATTCTTCTTTGAGCGCGGCGGACAAAATACCCGAGCGGTAGAGGCTGGCAAAACCCTTCTGTAGGTTCCAGGTCGATTTCTTCGGTAAAACGATGGTTAAAAACGGATAAACCATTTCATCTTTGGTGCTTTCCCCCATGAACACGGGTTGGGGGGGCTTGTTGGGGTTGTTCGGGTTGGCGCTGGTGTTGTCCATCACCGCCGACACATGGATCTTGCTGCCCTTGGCTACCGAAATGGGAGTGCGGAAGCTGTAACCAAGCTGCCAATTGAAATCATAGTTCGGAAAATGCAACAGGTTTTGCCGGGTGCCATCCGGTCGTTCCAGGGTAAGCGATTGCGACACCGTCAGCAGGTGGCCATGTGGGGCGATGGTCACCAACTGGCAATCATCCTCCACCGGCCAGGTGCAATGGGTGCGCCTGCGCTGGTTCGGCGGCATCAATAAAAATCGCTCATCGTTGATGTTGGTGGTCCGCAAGCCCTGGTCGGCGTCAATTTTCCCCTTGGCGAAATACAGCTCCACCGAAGAGAAATCGGTTTCCACCTTGCCGGACCGGTGGTAGTGAAATTGCACCAGCAGGTCCGTCTTGGCCGGAATGTTGATCGCGTACCCCGGGGGCGCCTTCCAGCATCCGTGACCGGGTGCGTAGCCGCCGATCTGCTCAAACTGGGGCTTCAAGGATTTGGCGTCGACTTTCAGGAATTTACCAAGCATCGGACCTTGGCCATATCCGGGCCCCTGGTCACCGGGCAACAAGAAAGCCTTTTGCAGTTCTTTCTCTGATCCGATCCTCGCCTGACTGGCCGAATCGGCCCACCATACCAGCGTGTGGTGCACCACCTTCCGGTTGCCCGGCACAAAGCGCAGCGCCCGGAGATTCAGCTCCCGGTCCAGGTTCAACTTGAAAACCATGAACCGGTATAGGTCATCCCCGGTCGCGGCGAGGGTCATCGGTCCATCCGGCCTCAGCACCAGGTCCGGTTTTCCCAGACTTTCCGCCTCCGGATCAAACGGGGGCAATTCCGGGGACTTGGCGGGAGGTGCCCCCCGGGGCATGCCTTCCGATACCCACCTGCGAAGCAAATCGATTTCCCCCGTGGTCGGCGTGGATGGCGCGTCCGCCAGCGGAAAGTCCGATTCGGCCTGCCCGGGCGGCATGATCTTCCGCTCGATCAGGTCGATGGCCGTCTCCGCCCACAGGGTCGCGTCCTCGTAGTCAGCCAATGGGAACGGAGCCACCCCCTTGGCCTGATGGCAGACGGCACAATGCTTGTAAAGCATGGGTTGGATGTCGCGGTGGTATTCCACGGTTCCCTTGGCACCGGGCATGGCCGGACGGGTCTCCACGGGGCAGCCCACCGCCTCGGTCTTGGCCACACGCACCGGATTACCCTGCAGCGCATCCAGGATGGCCTCGCGCAAATCATGCCGACGCACCGTGGAACGCTTCCCCAACTTCTCCACACGGTCATTGATCCGCCCTTGGTAAAGCACCTGGCCCGCCTCGTCCAGCAGGACAGCGGTTGGCACCACCTTCACCCCCAGCTTCCCGGCAACTTGGTTTTTGCCATCCAGAAGCAGCGGAAATCGCACCTTGAACTCTTGCCTCAACCGGTCAATATCCAAGGCGTCATCACGCGCCACTAACAGGCCCAACAGGTTCACACGGCTGTCAGCCCCCGCCTTCACCAAGTCTTCCGCAGCTTCCGTCACCGCCTTTTGCGACAACGGGCAGTCGGCCCCGATCAGAAGCAAAACGGTCAGCTTTTTCCCGGCCACCAGGCTTCCAAGGCGAACCGTTTTGCCATCCGCTTGGGAAACCGAAAACTCCCAGGGAGAATCCGATGCGCGGTTGGCGGCGGCCTCCTGGCCTTGGACCAGGTTGCCTGAAAAAAGCGTGGCGAAAAACAGCAATGCGATTCGGTTGGTGTGCATGGTGCTCAAACGAATGGGATCAACGCCGTCACCGGAAACGGAAACCGTTGATGAAATGTCGGCAATAATTAAATGATCTCAATTTCAGTCAGTGGCTGTCAACCGCCTAATCCGGCAATAAAAGGCTACATGCGCGCATTATTCGGGTACGATGATTGCGGATCACTGCCTTGTTGGCCAACAAGTTTCCAAGGTGGTTAGAGCCCAACCAACTCGGGGTCACGATGCCAAGAATAGCTCTCCTCTGTACTTTCCTGACCCTGGTCTCGTTGCCGGAACATGGCTGGGCTTCGCCTTGGCAACAACCCCCTGAGACCGAGGCCACCGAGGACGAGGTCGCCCTCTTGTTGAAATTGAATAAGGAGATCAAGCCGATCGAGGCCATCGAGGTCCAAGGCGCCAAAAGGTACATGGCCAATATCGCCGGTCACAAGGCTTTGGTGGTTGTCTTTCTCGATTTCCGCTGCCCGATTTCCAACCGCATGATTCCTGTCTTGAACGACCTGACAGCCCGCTTCACCGGCCGCGATGTGGCGTTCGCCGGCGTGGTTAGCACCGAGGTCACCCGGGAGGAACTCCTGAAGTACAAGAAGGAATATCGCATCGAATTCGACCTTTTCCCCGATTCAGACCTGACCCTGGCCAACCATTTCCGCGCCACCACCACCCCGCAAGCCTTCGTCATCGACAAGCAACGGGTGATCCGCTACATCGGCGCCATCAATGATCAATACGCAGACCGGACAACCCGCCTGGCTTCCCCCGCCAAAAAGTACCTCGAGGAATGCCTGGATCAATTGCTTGCCGGCCAGCCCGTGGTCCCGGCCAACACCCGGGCGGTCGGCTGCCCCATCGCTCGGGCGAAAAAAAAGATCGTCGAGAAGGGGGAATTAACCTACTACAGGGATGTCGAGCCGCTGCTGCAGAAGCACTGCCAACGCTGCCACCATCCCCTGGATGTGGCCCCCTTCTCCCTGTTGACCTTTGACGATGCCCTCAACTGGGCCGATGACATCAAGGACTTTGTCTCCTCCCGGCGGATGCCACCTTGGCACGTCACGGGCGGATTTCCCCTGAAGAACGATCTCAGGCTCAGTCCCGTCGAGATCGCCACCTTCGTCAAATGGGTGGACGAGGGCTGCCCCAAGGGCGACCCCAAGGATGCCCCCAAGCCGATAGTTTTCCAACCCCCCGAGTCCTGGGACGATCCCAATCCCCCGGATTTGGTTTTGAAGCTGCCCGAGGCGTTCCACCTGGCCGCCAGGGGCGAGGACCATTACCGCACCGTGGTTTTTCCCCTGGGTAACCAGGTGGAGAAATATGTCCGGAAAACCCAGTTCATACCCGGCAATCGAAAGATCGTGCACCACGCCCTTTCCTTCTACGATGGCACGGGCATGGTGTTCGATGCCCAGAAGCGCTTGGGCAAACCCAGGCCGTTCGGCACGGGTGACGAGGATTATGGCCCAGGCTACGAGTCGGGCATGGGCCTTGGCTTCATACCCAAGCCGGGGGCGGTCAAAAGGAACCAGAATAACCCCGGGGCGTTGCTGAATGCCTGGGTTCCCGGTGCCCAGACCTTGGAGAACCCGGATGGAGCCAGAAACCTCATCCCTCCGGATGCCTCAATCCTCATGCAGATCCACTACCACCGCACGGGCAAGCCCGAGGTGGATGACGCCTCCCGTCTGGCCATCTGGTTTGACCGGGAAAAGCCCCGAAAATATGTCATCCCCTACCTGGCCGACACCACTTTCCGCATGATCCCCAAGGGTGTGGATAAATTCCGCTCCACCGGGTCCAAGGTGGTTCCGTCAGATTGCCACCTCTGGCTGGTGGGCCCGCACATGCACTACCTGGGCAAGGAATTCAGGATGTGGCACCAGCCCAAGGGCTCAACCGAACGCAAGCTGGTCTTCGAGCTCACAAACTGGGACTTCAACTGGCAGTCAAGGTATTTCCTCAAGGAGCCCTACTTCATGGAAAAAGGCTCCACCATGCATGTGGAGGCCATCTTTGACAACTCCTCCAAAAACCCCAACAACCCGTTTTCACCTCCAAGGACTGTCTTTTTGGGCGAAAACACCACCGACGAGATGGCGTTTCTCGCCGTCAACACGTATCGCGACACCCCTCCCGATGGCAGCAGGGATTTCCTGGCCTACATGGAAAAGTTGCTCGAGGCCGAGGCCCTCAAAAAATTGCTGGGGGGGCATGCGCATCCATGAGAAAAACGACTCGCCCCATGGGTTCGCCCCCGGCCAAATCCCAGACCCGGGGTCCATGGCGAATGGTGCCGCCGGCGGTTCTTGGCCCGACTGCGCTTTGCCAATGACCGCCTTCCATCCCTTTCCAAACGGATCAACGAGTGCCTGCCGGCCAGATGAAAGCCGCCATCAGATGATCCGGCCCACCGCCCCGATCCGCCGGGCCATTGCTACCAGGCCCCAGCTTCCGCCCACGGACACCGCGAAGACGATGGCAGCCTTGGCCACAGCGCCCAGGGGCCAATCCAGAAGGGAATACTGCGCCCAAACCACCAGTGGATAATGCACCAGATAAATCCCGTACGCGCTGGCGCGCAGGCTGTCCAACCATTGGGAAGCCGGAATCGGAAAACGCTGGAACATTGCCAAAAGTGCCATGCAAATCGCGGTGCAGGCGGCGGGACAGGCCAACCCGGCTGAAATCCACCCCTGCGGCCGGCTCCATGCCTCTCGAATTGAGAAATGCTGCAACATGGCATGGTTTGCGCCAAGCAGCCAGACAAATGAAATGGCCGCCATG
>JAFMJU010000243.1 GCA_017853285.1 Gemmataceae bacterium | reverse complement strand
TTGTCGGGTGGTGGTGGTCGTTTCTGAGTGCAGCTGTAAAAAACACTCATCCACCCTTTTTGAATCCTGTGGCGGATGCCATGGTGGTCCTTGAGGTTGAAACTCTGGCAGGTGCGGGGCTTGGGGCAATCAAGTTGGAGTGAGGCGGACCATGGCGATCGTACCTGACTGGCGGATTCGGAAAGAGGTTTGCATCCGCCCGATCGCTGACTTGGCCCATCGTCCCGGAACCATTTCTTATGGTGTCACGAGCTACGGCTACGATGTTCGAGTGGACCGGAAGTTCAAGGTTTTCACCAACGCCCGTTGCGCGGTGGTTGACCCTAAAAATTTCGACCCCGCCTCTTTCGTGGATATCGAAGGAGATTTCTGTCTGATACCCCCCAACAGCTTCGCCTTGGCGGAGACGGTGGAGTACCTAGAGATACCAAGGAACATGCTGGGCATTTGTGTTGGTAAAAGCACCTATGCCCGCTGCGGAATCATTGTGAATGTCACTCCGCTCGAGCCGGAATGGCGGGGTAGGGTGACCATAGAAATCAGCAACACAACCCCCTTGCCGGCGAAGATTTACGCCGGCGAGGGGATTGCCCAATTGATTTTTCTCGAGGCGACAACGCCATGCGAGAAAAGTTACTCCGACAAGAAGGGCAAGTACCAGGATCAACCTGGACTCACCTTGCCCTTCGTTCAGGGTGAATAGGCAAGACACGGGATCCATGCCGGATTGCCTGTTTAGGTTTTGTGAGGGAACGTCAGGTTTTCAGATTGTCCAAGTGGACATTTGATCAGTTTTCCAAATAAGGTTAGTTCGGTTCAGAGGGAAAGGATTCCGTCTCGCGGGCGTGATGATCGCCAGGGTGGCCGTGCCATCGGTTTCCCTTAATTTACGCGAGAATCGAGGCAAGGTTGCTCACCAGGGGGATGGTATGCAGATCGAGCGTCGTTTCACCAAAGAGGGTCAGGATCCATGGGCTGATGTTCCTTTCGAGGCCAGGTCCTCGAAAATCGTCAACCCGGACGGTAGGGCTGTTTTCAGCTTGGAAAATATCCAGGTACCACAGGGGTGGAGCCAGGTTGCGGTCGATATCCTCGCCCAGAAATATTTCCGCAAGGCGGGAGTTCCGGAAAAAACCGAAAGGGTTCCCGAAGACGGCTTGCCCGAATGGATTCAAAGGTCCCGTCCGGTGGTGGACTCCCCTTCATTCGGCCAGGAGGGTGATGCCCGCCAGGTGTTCCGTCGCCTTGCCGGTTGCTGGACGTATTGGGGCTGGAAGGGGGGATACTTCAGTTCCGAAAAGGATGCCAAGGCATTCCATGACGAGATTTGCTACATGCTGGCCCGTCAGATGGCCGCTCCCAACTCTCCCCAATGGTTCAATACGGGCCTGCATTGGGCTTATGGGATCGAGGGGCCGGCTCAGGGACATTATCGGGTTGACCCGGCCACCAACCAGGTGGTTCGTTCCTCCAATGCCTATGAACACCCTGCTCCCCACGCCTGTTTCATTCAGGCGGTGAAAGATGATTTGGTGAACGATGGAGGCATCATGGACCTTTGGGTCCGTGAGGCCCGGATATTCAAATATGGCTCCGGTACAGGGTCCAATTTCTCCGCCATGCGCGGCGAAGGGGAGCCTTTGTCAGGCGGTGGAAAATCCAGCGGCCTGATGAGTTTTCTGCGCATTGGTGACCGGGCGGCCGGCGCGATCAAATCCGGCGGTACCACCCGCCGGGCCGCCAAGATGGTGGTGCTCGACCTGGATCACCCCGACATTGAGGAATTCATCGATTGGAAGGTGGTAGAGGAGCAAAAGGTTTCAGCTCTGGTTACCGGTTCCAAGCTTCTCAACCGTCACCTGAACCAGATTTTGAAGTCATGCCAGGGATCCAAGCCCGCCGCGGACCGGTACGATCCGTCCAGGAACCCCGAATTGCGCAAGGCGATGGCCCAGGCCCGTCGCGACCTGATTCCTGCAAATTACATCCAGCGGGCCCTTCAATTGGCCCGTCAGGGATTCACCTCATTGAAGGTCGAGGAATACGACACGGATTGGAATTCAAAAGCCTACGCGACTGTTTCCGGACAAAACAGCAACAACTCCGTCCGGATCAGCAGTGATTTCATGGAGGCTGTCCTCAAGGAATCGGATTGGCACCTGTATTGGAGGACAGAGAAGGAAAAGGCGCGGTTGGAAAATCGCCAGCCCAAGCCTTGCAAAACCATGAAGGCCGGCGAATTGTGGGACCGGATTGCCAACGCCGCGTGGACTTGCGCGGACCCGGGTGTGCAGTACGACACCACCATCAACGAGTGGCATACCTGTCCTCAGGATGGCCGGATCAACGCATCGAATCCTTGTTCTGAGTACATGTTCCTCGACGACACGGCCTGCAACCTCGCCTCGCTGAACCTGCTGAAGTTTTATGACAAGGCTTCCGGTCGTTTCCAGGTGGATGATTTTCGCCACGCCACCGAACTGTGGACGATGGTGCTTGAGATCTCCGTCTACATGGCCCAGTTTCCAAGTGTCTCGGTCGCAAGGAAATCGTTCGACTACCGGACCTTGGGTTTGGGCTACGCAAACCTCGGTTCCTTGTTGATGGTGCAGGGAATTCCTTACGATTCCGAGGAGGGGCGAGCCCAATGCGCGGCGATAAGCTGCATCATGCATTGCGCCAGCTATGCCACCTCCGCCCAACTCGCATCGGAAATCGGGCCTTTCCCCCGCTACCATGCCAACCGTCAGGCCATGCAACGGGTGATTCGGAATCATCGGCGGGCCGGGTACGCCGCCCCAAGGGAGTCGTATGAGGGTCTGACCATCACGCCCGTGGGCCTGACTGGTGATAACTGTTCGGCCTTTTTGGTTGATGCGGCGCGTCGAGAGGCCGACCGCATGGAATCCCTTGGAGAGCGCTTCGGATTCCGAAACGCCCAGGTTACCTGCATCGCCCCGACCGGCACGATCGGCTTGGTGATGGATTGCGACACCACCGGTTTGGAACCCGATTTCGCGCTGGTGAAGTTCAAGAAGTTGGCGGGTGGTGGTTATTTCAAGATCATCAACGCCTCCGTCGAACCTGCCCTCCACCGTTTGGGGTATTCGGGTGGTCAGATCGAGGAGATGGTCCGGTATTGTCGCGGTGCCGGTTCTCTGACCGGTTGCCCGCACATCAATGTCGGGTCCCTTCGGGACAAGGGAATGCCCGAGGATGTGACCCAGCGCATCTCGGAGCAGTTGCCGGCCAGCTTCGAGATTTCATTCGCCTTCAACCGCTGGACGGTTGGCGATGAAATCTTGACCGGGCCGATGGGATTCACCAAGGAGCAGATCGACGATCCGGCGTTTGATCTCCTGAAGGCGTTGGGTTTCACCTCCCAGCAAATTGAGGAGGCCAATCGTTATGTATGCGGCACCATGACTCTGGAAGGTGCTCCGCACCTCAAGGAGGAGCATCTCGCGGTCTTTGATTGCGCGAATCGTTGCGGGAAATTAGGCCAGCGTTTCCTTTCCGCCGAGTCCCATATCCGTATGATGGCTGCGGCCCAGCCTTTTGTTTCTGGTGCGATTTCGAAAACGATCAACATGCCGTTTTCCGCCACCATCGACGAGGTGAAGCACGCCTATCTGTTGAGCTGGCAGCTCATGCTGAAGGCCAACGCCCTGTATCGTGACGGATCCAAGCTCAGCCAACCGTTGAATTCGGTGAGCGAATCTTCCGACGGCGATGCAGATTCATTCGCCGAACCGGAGTTGAATGCCGCCAATCCGGTTCAAGTGGCCGAGAAAATCGTCTACCGGTACCTCACCCAGCGCAGGCGTTTGCCCGATCGCCGTGCCGGTTACACCCAGAAGGCCCGTATTGGTGAGCACAAGATTTACTTGCGCACAGGTGAATACGAGGACGGCACCCTGGGTGAGATTTTCTTGGACATGCACAAGGAGGGGGCTGCCTTCCGGAGCATGACCAACTGTTTTGCGATCGCCGTTTCCCTCGGCCTGCAGCACGGCGTTCCCTTGGAAGAGTATGTGGACGCCTTTGTCTACACCCGTTTCGAGCCCAACGGGATGGTCACAGGCAATCCTCACCTCAAGATGGCCACATCGATCATCGACTACATCTTCCGCGAATTGGCCATTTCGTACTTGGGCAGGGATGACCTGGCCCATGTGAAGAATGATGACCTCCGGTCGGATGAGATGCACACGGAGAAGGATGAGGACGGGACCGCGCAATCCTCAAGTTGGGAAAGCGAGGACGCCGACGAGGCTTCCCTGGCTTCCGGAGCCGAGGGGTTGCAGGTCAGGGGAAAATCCGCCGGCATTAACATCAAGCCAATCCAGGGTGCTTCGCCTGGCTTGGTGGTGGGATCCTCTTCCGTCACCTCCGTCCGGCAAACCAAGGTGACCCATTTGGGCAATGGCGGCACAGCGACCATGGTGACCCAACAGTCGGTCCAAAAGACCAAATTGCTGGAAAAAATCCGGGTTGCCCGCCAAAAGGGATACGAGGGAGACTCCTGCTTCAACTGCGGGCAGCTTACCTTGGTTCGCAATGGAACCTGCCTCAAGTGCGATACATGTGGTGAAACCTCAGGTTGTTCCTGAGCGATGGGCGATGCCAAAGTGAACAAGGCAACCCGCAAAGGGTTGCCTTGTTTCTTTTTTGGAAAATCATTCGGACGCTTGTTTCCAAGGAAGCCTACTGAATAAGCATGACTTCCAGATAAATGACGAGGTGGCCCCATGGTTATTCTTTCCCGGATCTACACCAAGACAGGCGATGACGGTTCAACCGGGCTTGGGGACGGGACAAGGGTCGCAAAGGACCATGCCCGCGTTGAGGCTTACGGGACGGTCGATGAGGCGAACGCTTTTTTGGGCCTCGTTCGAATTGCCTTGGGAGCTGATCATCCGCACCAGGATTTGTTGCAGGTGATACAGAATGACCTTTTCGATGTGGGGGCCGATCTTTGTGTTCCTCTTTCTGTCGATTCACCCGAATCCGGATTGAGAATCCAGAAAGGCCAGGTGGACCGCCTTGAGAAGGCGATTGATGATAACAACGCGAACCTCAAGCCCTTAGCAAGTTTTGTTTTGCCCGGCGGGACAACCGCCTCGGCTCATGCCCATGTGGCAAGAACCGTGGTTCGCAGGGCTGAAAGGCAAGTGGTTGCCCTCGGGCGGATGGAGTCCCTCAATCCACAGCTTTTGATTTATTTAAATCGATTGTCGGATCTTCTTTTCGTTCTTTCGCGGGCTTACAACAACAACGGTACCCTGGATGTGCTCTGGGTGCCTGGGGTATCCAGGGCAGGTGTTGTATCATGAACACCTGACCTGATTTGGTGTGGTGGGGGCGATATCCATGGCAGGCATAACCTTAAGCGCTTTTTCCGACGAGATTTCACCGGTTCCCGAAGTTCAGGTGGATCTGCTGGCAAAATGTGGTGTCAGGTTTATTGAATTTCGTTCCATTCATGAAACCAATGTACTTTCCTTGTCAGATCGCCAGGTCCATGAATTCCTTCAATTGTTGAGGGATCGTGGGATTGGTCTAAGCGCGATAGGTTCCCCTATCGGAAAAATTCCGGTGGATCAGGAATTCGCGCCTCACTTGGAAAAATTTCGTCGGGCGATCGACCTGTGCCAATTGTTTGGGATTGATGCCATCCGGGTATTCAGTTTCTACCCCCCCGAAAAGGGCCAGGCCGATTGGTCGGCAACCCGCGGAGAGGTGATGCGACGTATGGAAAATTTGGTCGCATTGGCTGAGAAGGCCGGAATCCGCCTTTTTCATGAGAACGAGCATCGGATTTACGGTGATTCACCCGAAAGGGTTGCGGATTTACTGGCCCAATTCCCCGGTAAAACCCTTTCAGCGGCCTACGATGCCGCTAATTTTGTTTTCTGTGGATATTGCCCCTGGGAGGGGTGGCTCAGTTCCAGGGACAGGGTTGCCCACTTGCACATCAAGGATTGGAAGACCGGGGCCACCCATGGTTCCTTGGCGGGGGAAGGGGAAGGGCGCTGGTTGGAAGTGCTGAAAGATGCTGTCAGTAGAGGTTACTCTGGTTTCGCCACCTTGGAGCCACACCTTTTGGGGGGTGGACCCACCGGGGGCATGACAGGTCCGGATTTGTTTCCAAAAGCTGTTGAATCCGCCCGCAAAATCATCCACGAGGCT
>JAFMJU010000004.1 GCA_017853285.1 Gemmataceae bacterium | reverse complement strand
CAGTTGGTCCCAGGCCCCACGCCTGAAGCACTTGCTGGAATTCCGGGATTGGCTTGAGAAATTGGCTGGCCCAGAAATCCTCGGACAGTTGCGGGGCCGGGAAAAAGAGCATGCGATCCTTGCAACAGCGGAGGCCATCACCGAGGATCCAACGGATTTGGTGACATTGTGTGAACACGCTGAAGCCTTGAGTAACGCAAACCGTTTCCAGGAGGCGGAATCCTTCTGGAACCGCTGCCTTGAACAATCTCCCAAAAACACTGCCGCGCTGACCGGGCGCTCCTTTTGCCGGATGCGCTTGGGCAAACAGGCCCAGGCTGAGGCAGATCTACGACTTGCCGCCGAATCCCAACCTGACCAACCTGAACCCACCGCACTGCTTGCCCGATTGCTGGGAGGGGACCAAAAACCCAAGGAAATCCTGGATTTGACACGGGATGCGGTTGTCAAACATCCCCAAGATCTCACCATAAGAGCCGAACGAGCCAAGGCGTTCCTGGCTTTGGGACACCACCGGGACGGCCTGGCTGAACTGCGGCAAGCTGTCCGCATCCAACCTGAAAACCCGCACCTTTGGGCCATGCTGGCACAAACCCAGGACCAAATGGAGGACCTGACCGGATCCCTCGAATCCTGGGGCAAAGCACTGATCCACGGCAGCTTTCTCCCCAACGCTGACCAGGCCCGTTACCTGCTTGAAAGGGCTATGGTTTTCGAAAAACAGGGCCGGGTGGCTGACGCCCTCAAGGAAACGGTTAGGGCGGCCCAAATCGACCCGTCACCATTGATCCGTATGGCCCGGGTGCGGGTGCTAGCCCGTGCCGGCAAATTCGATGAGGGAGAAATAGAACAGCGAAAACTGCTTGCGGAAATGGCCTCCCAAGGCAAGCCGATCCCGGCGATGGCCATTCTTTTGCTTGCCGACCTGCTACAAGACCTTGGGCGGAACGCGGAAAGCAAGGGACTGGTCGACCAAGTGCTGGCGGCCAATGACTCGAAAGAGAATGGGCCGCGAACCATATCCTTCGCGTCCCCATCTCCACCACCGGTCGAACAAAACACAAATGAAGGCGGGAGCTCAGGCAGCATCACCGCCCAACTCGAGGTCGGTGAACAGGACATTCCCCATGCCCGGTTGAGGCGCGGTGTGGAATGGGTTCGGCATTGGGAGGCCACCCAAACCCGCGCACCCGGCAAGCGTGAATTGAAACAGGTTTTGGACGACCTTCGGGCGGCCCAGGCAAACAATCTACCCGACCCCACGCCAGTCGCCCTTCAAGCCAGCCTGGCACTGGGCCAATTGCACTGCCTATTAAACAAACCCAAGGATGCCGCCATGGCCTTTTCACAGGCCGCCCAAATGGACCGGTTTTCCATCCGCGCCCTGCTAGGCAGGGCCAAGGCCCGTTTGGACATGGGGATGGGCATCCTCGCGCTTGAGGATTGCGACAAAGCACTGGCTTTGGCTCCGGGAAATAAGCCCGCCCGCCTGATGTGGTGCCGGGTTCAACACCGTTTGGAGCGTCACACCGAAACTGTTGCCGCGCTGGAGGAATGGCTGATAGCCTCTCCCTTGGACAAGGATTACCTGCCTGTATTGGCGGAGGCCTTGGAACAATCCGGTTACCTGGAAGGCGCACTCCGCCAATGGGAGGCGCTCCTTCGCCTAGAACCAGAACACCCCCTTGGAGTGGAAGGCAAAATCCGTCAACTCCTGCGGTTGCAAAAACCAGACCTTGCCCGCACCTTTCTGGATGGTCCCGGCAGGGCTTTGGAAAAGCCCTGCCAACAATTCCTTGAAGCCCTCGCCCTTGTGGAAGAGGGCGGAATGGACCGGTTGGCGCAAGCGATAATCCTGTTGGATGAGGTTGAAAAATTTGGCCAGCCTGAGGGTGTTGAACAGTCACTAACCCGTTTGAGGGCCAACCTTGCCCAAGGAAAAAAAAAGGAATCCAAAGCCCTGCTTTCGCGATTGGCTGGCATATCGGACCATAACTGGCAGGTGAGTCTGGGCGAATGGGTGGAGGCCTTGTCCCTTGGTTCACCAACCCGCAGCCTGGCGCGGCTTGAAAAGTTACTGGCACAAAAACCGGCTTTCCTTCCCTGGCAAGGGGCCCGGATACTTCATTGGATGGTGCTAGAAAAGTGGAAGCAGGCAGTTGCCGAATCCGCCCGACTCGCCGAGCAGGCGCCGGAAGAATCATGGGCGCTGGAAATTCGCGCCTTGGTTCTTGCCTCCGCCCCTGCCGAACTGGGAGGAAACCCTGAGCAAGCCGTGATGGTGGCTCGTCAGGCCCTCGACTGGGCCGGTGAGGATTCCCCGGGTCTGAATGTTTCCCTGGCTTATTGCCTCGCGCGAAGGGGAACAAAAGCCTGCGCCAACGAGGCTGTCGTTACCCTTGGACGAATTTTGGACCGCACCCAGTTTCTTCCCCCAGCCATTGCCACATTCGGACAGGATCTACTGACCCACCTCAATTCCCGAAAACCGTTCTCCTGGAAGGGTCCGGAATGGCATCGCCTTTCATTGATTTGAGCCGCCAACAGGCCACCACGGTCCGCCTGGGAATCCAGTCCGACGAAGGTAACGGCATCTTGGCCGGAACGGAATTCAGGGGGCCTGCGGATGCTCCCCTATTTTGGTTCGTCCACGGATTTCAGTCGGAAAGGATGGGAAACAAGGCTGTGAGCCTGCTTGAGGAAGCCAAAAGGCGTGGGTGGTCCTTCATATCTTTCGATTTCCGGGGCCACGGAGAATCCTCCACCACTTTGCCCGGATGCCCGGAACACCCGTTAGCGGGTCTCTGCCACTCCAGTCTGATTTCAGACATGAATGCCATCGCCGGACATTTGGACACCTGGCACACCGGCCCACGTGTTTTGATCGGATCCAGCATGGGTGGCTACGCGTCCGCCTGGCATGCGGCATTACATCCGAAAAAAGTTCAGGGGTTGGTTCTCGTGGCCCCAGCTTGGCGTTTTGGCAACACTATCCTGGGGCGGGTGGAGAAATCGGCGCCGGGTGCCGGAAAAAAATGGAAGGAAACCGGCTGGCACGATTACTTGGGTGGAACCTCGACCACGCGGCTTCCCTGGCGTCTGGTTGAGGAGGCCGCTGCCCACCCACACACCATGCTGGCCAGAAGACTGGGATGCCCGGTGCGTGTCCTTCATGCCATGGACGATGAGGTGATCGATTACCTGGAAAGCGTGGAAGCCTTGAAGTTGCTCTCGGCTAACGCGGAGTTGCTAATCACCAAAACCGGAGGCCACCGGTTGATCGGGTATCTGGACAAAGTGGCCCGAATGGCGGTGGATTTGGCTAGCACTGACTAGAAGAAAAGTTCCCTCACTTGCGCGCAGCCAACAACCAACCATGGGCGGGCAGCAGACCGGCATACCAAGCCACCCTGCCACCGGACTGTTTTCCCTCGGTGGCCCCACCTTCGACCCGGGAGCATTCCTCAAGCTTGAACCCAGCTTTTGTCACCAAATGAACCAATTCACCTTTGGTGAAATGCCCCAGGCTTGGAACATTAGGTGGAGCACTGGCGGAACGATACTCCCCTGAATTTTCCCTGCCAGACCACCTGGCCCAAATATCCCGCAATAGCCACCACCTGCCCTGGGCGGTGGTGAGATGCCACCAGCGGGCATGAGCATGGAGAACGAGCAACCCTCCTGGCCGGAGGGCCGCGTAAACTCCTGAGAGAAATCGAAGACGATTTCCGTAGCCCCTGATCATTCCGAGGGTACTGAAAAGGCAGGCGGCGGCGTCCAGTTCCGCCCCCTGGAAACACTGCAGGTCCACGAGGTTGGCCTGGACCAATCGCGGAATCAAGCCTGCCGACCGCAAACGATGCCGGGCAGCCTGAAGGGCTGACCAGGATAAATCCACCCCCAATGACCAGCCTCTGACTGGATCATTATGTCGTCTTTGGTGCATTTCCATCAGCCGGCCGGATCCGCATCCCAAATCGATAAGGCGAGCACCCGCAGGAACGCGATCCAGGACCCATTTGGCGTCTTGGTTATCACGGGCCTTGGCAGCCCGTTCATCCTCCTGAACAGCAGCTTCCGACTGGATGCGGTCCCAAACCTGAGGACTCACACCAGCCATGCCCCAATGCTTCTTTCCCAAATTTTTCATTTTATTAAATTTTCCCAGAGCCCCCGTATTGTAATTATTTTTTGGGAGTTACCACCTGTTTTCCCCCAATTTTTTTCAAACTGTTTTGAACCGATGCCCGCAGGGCCTTGTCACGACGAAGCCCCTTATCCTCCAGGATTTCACGCAATTCCTTCTCGGCACTTCTGGCGGATGGACCTATCTGGCCAATTGCCCCTACTGCGGCCGCGCGAACCGCGGGATCCTCCAAAGCCTTGATCAAGGCAGGAACAGCCGGAACCGCGGCCTCATTCAAATTCCCCAAGGATTCAGCGGCTTTTTGGCGAACGGAGTTATCCAACTTTTTATTTTTGAGGGCTGCTACCAGCGGGTCTACCGCCTTGCTTCCCATTTTTCCAAGGGCGGTCGCGGCAGCCTCCTGAACCTCTTTGGACTCGCCCGTGTTAGCCAGCAACTTGCCCAAAGGATCGACCCCTTGCGCAGACGCGGCGGTCCCGATGGCTCCCAAGGCTTGGGCGGAAAACCTGCGAACAAACCGGTCCTTGTCGGCAAGCGACACTGTAAGTGCCCTGGCAGCAGCCTTGGCTTCCGGTCCCATCTCCGCAAGGCTGCGCGCCGCCTCCCTCCGCTCTTCCACATTGCTGGACCGAAGCTTTTGAATCAAAGCATCGGTATCCGCGGCGTATGCAAGGCCCGCAAACAGGAATCCAAGCAAAGTCGGAGCCAAGCGTGCCATATATGTCCCCCTTTTGATTGCGGTTTGCCTCAACCTCACAAGGTTACCCATTCTATCCAGCAGATAATCCAACCCATCCCAATACCAAGATGGCATCGGACAAAACACCCGGCCTGTCGGGTATGGCCATTTGGGAACCCATGCGTTTCACCCAAACCAAGCATTATTTCATCTGGTGGCGCATGCGCAAAAAACGCTTGTTTTTAGGTAAAATCATCACTTCCAACAGATCAACCCCGCCACTGGCCATTGCCCAACCCACCAAGAAACCCGGCCCTTCCCGACTGGCACATCCGAATTACCCGTAAGTGCTCGCACAAGCCTCACCACCAAAACATCCGGTTTTCAACACCGATTACGCGGGGCTCCTTTGGCCCCCTGTTTCCCGGTCTGCTCCTCAACGGATGGCATCTGTCGCACAACATAAGTTTGGCTCATCGGATTAACCCTCGGCGTGAAAAACCAAACCGGTTCCCAACCAAGCCGCGGCACCATCGCTCGACCAAAAATCGTCAAAAAAAATTTAAAATTTTTGCCGGGAGCAAACCGGGGCAACACCCTCCTCCCCTCTCGCCGCGACTGACAAATCGACCCGAGCGCCAATTGAAACACAACACCGACACACGGCACCGATTCTGAAAAATCACTGAAAAACAAGGCAAAAGCACACGAAAAATCACCGGAAACCAAGGACCCGGGGACAAATAGATTTAAAACTATCCTCTTTATCTTTACATGGCCAAACAGGCTGGTTTTTCAGACCATTTCCGCACCCAACATGATCTTGCTTTTTAAGTGCGCAAGATTACCATTCTCACAATGGTTGTCGGGTCCGCACGCAGCTGTGCGAGGCCAGGGTTCATGACGAACCCCACCCGCGGCAACCAGCAGGGATGAGGCCTTCGAGAGCATGAGTCCTCTTGAGTCGAACGCCAACGCGCCTAGTGCGACCCGCAAGCCCGTCTTCACTGTCGCCCCCATCGACGATGATGATCCTCCCGGGAAACCCCGCCGCCATCCGGTTTGGGCCGATGTGCCAGAGGACCAATGGAATGATTGGCGATGGCAATCTCAAAACTCCATTCGTTCGGTCCGGCAACTTCGAGATCTCCTTGACCTGCCTCCTGATGAAATGCAATCTCTGGGGGAATTGGAGAGGGAATACAAGACTTCCATCCCTCCATATTATTTCTCGCTGATCGACATCAATGACCCGTCTGACCCCATCCGTCTCCAATCAGTCCCTTCTTCCAAAGAGCTGGAAAATCCATCGGGATACGAGTTGGAAGACCCGTTGGAGGAGGAGCTGGATTCTCCTGTGCCGGGCCTGACCCACCGGTACCCTGATCGGGCCCTGCTGGTCACGACCCATGTCTGCACCATGTATTGCCGGTTCTGCACCAGGAAGCGGGCCACGATGGTTCGGGGCGGGTGGGATGCCATCACCCGTGACGACCAGCGGATGATTGATTATGTCGCCAATCACCCTGAAATTCGGGATGTGATCCTTTCAGGCGGTGACGCGCTCACCCTGTCACCCACCCGGTTGCGTTTCTTCATCGAATCCCTTTCCGCCATACCCCATGTGGATGTTTTGCGGGTCGGCACACGGGTTCCCGTAACGCTTCCCATGCGTCTGTTCGATCAGGAACTGATCGACTTGCTGGGTTCCTCTGGGAAAGTGTGGGTGCAAACCCATTTCAACCACCCCCGCGAAGTGACACCCGAGGCCGCTCGAGGTATCCGGATGCTGCTTTCAGCCGGCATTCCCGTGAACAACCATGCGGTTTTACTTCAAGGGGTCAATGATGACCTTGGCACCATTCGCAAATTGTTACGGGCTCTCCTGAGGATCAAGGTTCGCCCATATTACCTATTCCACTGCGACCCCGTGATCGGCGCAGGGCACTTCAGGACTTCGGTCTGGAAGGGATTGGAAATCATCGAGGGTCTGCGTGGGCACATGTCCGGCTTGGGAATCCCCACATATGTGGTGGACAGCCCGCATGGTGGCGGCAAAATCCCGGTCATGCCCAACTACCTGATCAGCGCATCGGATGATGCGGTGATTCTGCGGAATTACGAAGGCATGGTTGTGCGGTACCAAGCGCAGGACAAGCCCTCGACGGTTTCTCCAACCCCATCCAGGGGTGTCAGCAGCCTTTTGACAGGCCAAAGGACTGTCCTCATTCCTGAGAACACCGAGCGGCTGAAGCGCCGCGCCCTCCGCATGGTTGATTCTGCCCGTTCAACCGGGTACACGACAGACGAGGACGGTGAAGCTGTTTCCATGCCAGGTCGGGGCGGGTGCTCCCTGTAAAACGCATGGCACGGCACTTCCCCCCGGGTGACATGTGCATATCGGCATAGCCTTCGACTTGCGAAACGAGTCGCATGTTGAAGGCAAACCAGATGATTGGCAGGAGGAGCTCGATAGTCCGAAGACTATCGAGGCTCTGCGTCAGGCTATAGCCTCATTGGGGCATCGCGTTTCCCTGCTTGGAAACGGCCCTTCCCTAGTTCGAAAATTGTCCGATTCCGTCGATCCGGTGGACATGGTTTTCAATATCGCCGAGGGAACGGTTCCCAGCCGGGCCCGCGAGGCGTTGGTTCCGGCAGTTTGCCAACTTCTGGCTGTTCCATGTACCGGAAGCGACCCCTCGGCCCTGGGTTTGGCCCTCGACAAAGCCTGGACAAAACGAATTGTTCAGGCGGTTGGAGTCACGGTACCCAAAGGTATGGTGGTGCCCCCGGGATCATCGGCCCCAAGCCAGAAAGCTCTGGACCAAGAAGGGCTCGGCATCTATCCCCTCTTGGTCAAGCCCGCATGGGAAGGTTCGAGCAAGGGAATTCGGACCCGATCGGTTGTCCGTTCCCATTCAGAATTGGTCGCAGCCATTGGCGAATGCCAAGGTTCATACGGCCAGCCGGCCATGGTGGAAGAGTTCATTGAGGGGGATGAAGTCACCGTTGGCCTGCTGGGCCCAGGGAGCCCTTGGGTGGGAGTGATGCGGATTCTGCCCCGCACACCCGGAGAAGGTTTCGTTTACAGCCTGGAAGTGAAAAGAAATTGGCAGGAAATGGTTCGCTACGAATCCCCCGCCCAACTCGCTCCCGAAGTGATCGAACAGATCAAAAATCACGCCATTCGAGTCTGGAATGAACTGGGTCTGAGAGACATCTCCCGCATGGATTTCCGCGTTCGCAATGGCAAAGAACCCGTTTTCCTTGAAGTGAACCCACTGCCAGGGCTAGACCCTGTCACGGGTGATCTTTGCATACTTTCCAAAGGACATGGAATCACCCACGCCGAGATCCTTCAAAGGGTCATTTCCTCCTGCGCAATGCGTCACGGACTCGCCCCAAATCAGGGGACCGGCGCTTGATGGCTGACACCCAGTCCATGCCGGGGGATGGGACAGCTCCCATAGGGGGCGATGCTTGTAAAACATCCACTCCAGATTCCAATCTTTGCCCTTCGCCGGAGAATCGGGCAGAACCGCTAGTGAGGGAAACCGCGCTCTCCCAGTATCCCGTCAGGGTGCTGATACTTTTCAACCAACCGGTCCTTCCCCTGGACCATCCGCTCAAGGAATCTGAGCATGAGGTGGAATTCATCGTTGAGCACACCCGAAAAACCCTTCAATCCGCCGGGATGACAGTTGAATCGCTGGGTGTCGGGAGGGATCCCCTGATCCTTGTGAGGGAACTCCAGGATCGCAAACCCGAAGTGGTTTTCAACTTGTTTGAGGGTCTCGGTGACGCGGGAGGAACCGAATCTACGGCGGCGGGTATTCTGGAATGGCTTGAAATACCTTTCACCGGATGCCCATCACCCGCGCTTTCGATCGCGCGGGACAAGATTTCCTCCAAGAGACTTCTGGCCGGGGCGGGCTTGCCGGTGGCGGGCTTCCTTTGCCTGCATGACCAAAGGGTGCCTGCCTGCCCCTTTGATTGGCCGGTTATTGTCAAGCCCGCAGGTCAAGATGCAAGCGTGGGGATTGATCACAACAGCGTGGTCAGCGGGCAGGAGTCGTTGGTACGTCGTGTGGACCATGTGCTGCGGGAACATGGGGGGCCTGTATTGGTTGAGGAATACCTGCCTGGCCGCGAATTCAGCGTGGTGGTCATTGAACGCGCCGGGGATGGACTGGTGAACCTGCCAGCCTTCGAAATCCGTTTTGAAAGGGAAGGTCCCGGAGTTTGGCCCATCTTCACCTATGACGCCAAATGGGAAGTGGATTCAGAAGACTTCCATAACACCCCCCTCGATATTCCCGCTGATATTGATGAGGACATGCATCGCAAGCTGGGCAGAATTGCCAGGGAGGCATTCGAGGTGCTTGGCTGCCGGGATTACGCCCGGGTGGATTTCCGTTTGGACGGCTTGGGAGAACCCAGGATTCTGGAACTGAATCCCAACCCCGACCTGAGCCCTGAAGCCTGCCTGGCCTCAACGCTCGAAGAGTGTGGGCCTGTCAGCCATGAGCAATTTTTGGTGGATTTGGTCAAGCGGGCTCACCAAAGGGGAGGAACCAGCCGAACGGTGAATTCAGTTATCCCCAGGGCCAATCCAAACCCCAGTCTCCCAAGCACGGACCAAATCTAGAAAATCGAGATTATTCAGCACTTTTTCCTAAGGCCTGTAGGCAGCGTAACAACTGGCTGTTTCCCACAATTTCACTTCCACCACCGGAAACCCAAGAGCCTTCGCCTGGTCAAATATGAGCTTGGCTATGCTCTCCGCTGTCGGATTCACATCCATCACAAAAACCGGCTCGCCCTGAGCTTGCAAATACCCAAGGGCCGGATCGTCCCTATGCAGGATCATCCGATGATCGAGATGATCATCGATCCATTTGCCCAAGGTTTGCTTCAGCCTGCTGAAATCCACCACCATGCCAAGTTGGTCAAGCCCTGGCGCTTCCAGGGAGATCACCGCGGTTCCATTGTGCCCATGCAAATACCGGCATTTCCCGGCATACTCCAGCAATCGGTGGCCGTAGCAAAATGGGATTTCTCGGGTCACGCCGTACATGTTTTCTCCTTGCGTGGGTCAGCATAGCTGGTCGGGTCGGCTATGCCGGCATGATGGAATGCCTCTCGCCGCTCGTGGCATTTGTTGCACCGGCCGCAGTGTTTTCCCCCTTCCGGCTGGATACAGGAAAAAGTCCACTCCAGGGGCATCCCGGCCCCTCTTTTGACTACCTCGGCCTTTTTGAGTTGGCGGTACGGCAGGCGAACATTCAAACGGCCATTGACTGCCCGGTTCACCAAGGCGGCCATGGATTCAAAAAATTCGGGGCGCGCATCAGGAAACGGATTACCGGCAAGAGGTGCCAGGGCAATCTCTCGAACCCCATTCAAATGGCAATAAAGCATCGACTTGCACAAAAGCAAAAGGTTTCGGCCGGGAAGATACACCGCATCATCGGAGCTTTTGGAATCAGGCACCGCCCCATGGCCCGTACTCCAATGGGTTCGGTACAAATCCCTGGTCGGTTGGTGGAGCACCACCAAAGGGTAAACAACTCCACGATCGATTCGGGCCAAAAATTCCCGGCAGTGTCCCAGTTCCTCAGCTTCCCACTGAAGCTCAGACCGAACATACAACGGAAGGATCGGGCGTCTTCGCGCCTCTTCCGCCAACAAAACAGCACTGTCAAGCCCTCCACTCAGCAGCACCGCCAAGGTTTCGGGCAGATAAGCAAGGTTTTCTGGCTGTGTTTGGGGACTTTCCATGCACCCATGTTAGGGAGGATTGCGGTTACAGTAAAATTCATCGGGGCTTGAGTAATACCGCCCCAAGCCCATCCCGGGGTGCACCCATGGCCAAATCCCTTATACTTTCACAATGATGGTTCCCCAAGACCCGGTGGAACCTTCAATGGCTGATTTTTGTTCGTTTCGGCAGACGGGGTAGTCATGAAGGACCTGACAGGCCTAGGTCCCTGGGTAAGGGCCAATGCGTCTCTGCAGGGAATGCTTTTCCAGGGAATGGCAGGCAACGCCGCTTTCGTCGCGGAACCGCCTACCTTGGGGGACCTAACCCGGCTCATGCGAGCTTGCCAACAAGGTGGTCATTCCTTGAGGGTTTTGGGTGAGGCCAACAATGTCCTGGTTGGGGCGAACCAAATACCCGGTGTCGTCCTTAGGTTGACCGCCCAGCCCTTTCGTGAAATCACGGTCAAGGACAACACTGTTCGCGCCGGTGGTGGCGCTTCAGTCGACAGCGTAGTATCCGCGGCCTGCAAGGCGGGCCTTTCCGGGTTGGAAACCCTGATTGGGATTCCAGGTTCGGTGGGGGGAGCCCTTCGATTGAACGCCCATGACGAGGCCGGCGACATCGGTGACCATATACGCCGGGTGGATGTGGTTACCGGCGATGGGCAGGTCATCACCCGGGAACGCGATGAACTGAAATTCGAAAGCCAAGGGAACAACCTCGACGACGCGGTCATTGCGGTGGCGGAGTTCGAGTTGGAGCCAGAACCCGAAGACGCCATTTTGCGCCTGATGAAACGCGCCTGGATGAAGCGAAAGGTCCACCAACCGCTCCGTTTCGGCGCCATGGGCCCGGTCTTCCAGGAACCCAGCGGCCTGAATGCCGGAGAATTGATCACCAAAGCCGGCTTGCTACGCCACAGGGTGGGTTGCGCGGAAGTAAGCCATCGGGATGGCAATTACCTCCTGGTGCGTTCGCCAGCCAACGCGGACGATATCCTTCGCCTTTTGGAACTGATCCAACAACGGGTACGCGAGCGTTTCCATGTCGACCTCGAGCGGAAAATCGCCGTCTGGTGACGGCAAACGGCGCTCCCGAAAAAAGGCCGCTCAGTCCATTCCGGATATCCTTCAGAAAGAGGATCCTTCCGAGGAATCTGCGTCCTTAGGTTCCAAAACCGCAAAAAAGTCGGCGAAAGAAAACAAACCCCAATCCCAGGCACCTGACACCCCCCAAAACCAAGCATCCCCGGTTTCCGGATCGGGATTGATGCCTTGGGTGGCCGGCCTTGCCCTGCTTGGGCTTGGGCTGGCAGGCCTGTGGTGGATTGATCGGCAATTGGTCAAAAATCAGAGTGTCGCCAACTCCGCAAGGGTCTCATTCGCCGCCATCGACTGCCTGACACCCGAAGCCATGGGCCGGGATGCGTTCCTGGAAGAGGTGCGATTCATTGGCCATGCGGAGCGGGAACTAAACCTGCTCGATCCCAATTTGACCACCATGATTGCCGCGGCATTTCGCTCCCATCCTTGGGTTGCCGAAGTGGAAAGGGTGGAAATAAGCCCCGCAACAACCCGGCAAGGATTGGCAATCCCGGGCAAGGTCAGCGTGAAACTCCGATTCCGCAAGCCTGTCCTCAGGGTTCCCCTGGAAGGTGAGCCCATTGCCAATGATGCCGCGGTAGAGCGCGAGGTGGACGCACTGGGAACCCTCCTCCCCACCCGGCCCGCCACTTTGGGGGTCCCAGCCTTGGCCACCCGGCGCAAAGGGATGCCACCACTTCCTGGAAGCACCTGGAACGACCAAGTGGTCCAAGGCGGAGCCAAGGTTGCCGGGGAATTGCAGAAAACCGGTTTGCTGGACCGAATTCAGAGCCTTCGAAGCGTTGGATCCGGCTGGGAATTGGAAACTTCCAAAGGGCCTGTTTTTTGGGGCCGAACGCCGGGTTTCGAGAGCGCCGGGGAACCGGCAATCCAGGAGAAGTGCCGTCGATTGGGGCAATGGCTTTCCGCCCCGACCGAATCCGATCCACCTGACCTTTCAAAAACGCAATGAGGCGATGGAGCTGACTTTACAAGGCCGAACCAAGCCCCAAATCGCATTCGGGGGACTCGATGAGGATTCGGGACCAAGATTCCATGTGGGGGGCAAGTCGTCGGATTCCCTCAGCGCCTTCGTGTCCCCCGTCCAGCAGCGCGTCTTCAGCCGAACGGACCTCCGATTCCACCTCGATTAGGTGAATGAATCCCAGATGGACCCGTCCAACCGCATTGGATGGATCACGCAATAGCCCCAAGAATGACTCCCGGAAGGCTGCTATCCCCAATTCCTCGAACAATTCCCGGCCCATCCCGGCGCGATAGGCGGCATGGGGGTCAATCAGGGTCCCATCCAGCGGCTCAACGTGCCCCCCCACACCAATGGACCATAAAGCGTGCAAACGATTTTCAGTACCCGCCTTGCCGCGACGATAGCGGAACCACCCCGAGGGTGAGCGGACCACCATATACGGGATGACCTGTTGCCATGACGGATCTTCTTCCGCCAAATGCCTGGGATGAAAACTAAACCCCTCGACACCAAGGATTTCCCCAAGCGGGGGAAGTTTGCTGGATGGCACGAAACCAGGCCCGATGATCCACTGGTCCACCCTGGTGGCGGGCAACACCAGGACCGGAGGCTTGGACAGAAGGTTACTCATGGGGCGGCCCCGTTCGGCTTTTTTTCCAAAACAGGTGGTGGTTCATTCACTGGTCCGCGCAAAGCCCCTGGTCGCCAGCCAAAGACCGCCGCAAGCAACTGGACCACCATCAACAAGACAATCAACGCCAAACCCAGGCGCAGCATCCTATCGCGTGACGGGCGGCCCAACAGGTCGGCAACTGTCTGCTCGTTGCCCAAACTCACAGCCTCATGCAGGGAATACTCGTATTTACCCACAGGGTAATCGGCGATGTTATTCCATCGCCAAACGGTGGTGCTGGCCGGCATCGATTCGGATGGCCCCACGCGCAAATCCCAGGTTGGTGAATCCACCGGCCACCAGGAAGCAAGGGCAAGTTCCCCCCGGCGGGAGTGAGGCACCAGAGGCAAGACCCCTTCAAAGGGAGAGGTGACCGGCACATCGGAAACCAGCACCGCCTTGGCTTGATCCACCAAGGCCTGAGCCCCGCCCAGAAGTTCTGCCGAGTCATACTTGGCCAGGTGGGCTCCAAGGTCAGCAGCACTGGTAACCGGGGGCAAAACCTCCAGCGACAGTTGGTCCGAACCTTGCCGCGAAACATCTTCCAACTGCGCTTTGAGAACCGCCCACACCCAGGCCGGAGCATAGGCACCCGTCGCCAAAAATTGTCTCAATGAAGGGATTAGGATGCGCCAAAACGGCTGTTTTTCTCCCGTGAAGTACAGGATTCCCAAAACCGAATATTTGCCCACCGGTCTGATGAACCACACCGGCTTTTCGGGAACCGGTTCCGGAAAACCAACCACCGGGGGCAGCCAGCCAGGCGGCTGGGCCAACCAACCGGAAGGGAACCCGGCCGAATAGGCCGTGAAAGCCCCCTGGGCAGGGTTCCACCAAGCCCAAGGCACAGGACCGGTTGGCAAGGTATTTGGCTGCATCTTCAAGGCCCGGTTTTCAATCCTTGCCGATTTCCCTTGTGGAGCCGTGGCCCCCCGGTCAATCTTACAGCTACGGGCTGACCAAGGGCGGATAACTGATGTGTCCTCTTCCACCATTGCCGGATAAACGCGCCGCAGAAAACGCCCGAAAAGTTCCTTTTCAAATGTTGGTGGGGATGGACTGGCCGGCTTTGTTGATCCTTGCCCTGACAGCGACCGGTTTGATCATTCTTGGCCACGGATGCCACCCCGGGGGGCATGACACCGACATTGATGATGAGCTGGTTTATCGAAACCACGCCGGTCCCTGATTCCCCTTGTGGGCGAATGCATCCTTACCAACGTAAAAAGCCGGGAGCAAAGTCCCGGCTTTTTCTGGATTTTCGACCTGAACCTATCATTTCACCTCGGGCACTTCCATCGGCAAGGGTCGAGGGAACAGATCCAAGGGCCCAAGGTTCATTTTGGACAGGTTCGCCATCACCTGTTGCATTTTGGGATCATTCTCCGAATCGAAAGACCCGATGGTGACCATGCTGGCGGTGCGTGTGTGGAGCACATAGGCTTCAAACTCAAGTTTCTTCAAAACCCGGCATGTTTCCCGGGCCTGAAGGGCGCATGCGTTCAGGGTGTCGTTGCTTTTCCCCAACCCGATCTTTTCGAGGAAGGTGTCCTTGGTTTGGGCGCCGGCGGTGGGCTGCACCATGGTTGCCCCTCGGTACTCCTTGACCGCCAAGGTCCATTTCTTCCCACATTTCAGAAGGCTGTTGGGTTCCCCGGAATTGAGAGGCTTCAACGAGGGATCGAACTTGGGGGGCGGAGGCACATTCGATGGAATGGTTGGGTTGCGGGTAACAAAGCTGCGGGTGAATGGATTGACCATTTCGCGGCGTATCTCCACGCCCTTGCCCGGCACCGGCACATACAAGCTGACTATGTCCGTTGTTGCTTTGCCATCCTCCAACTTGATTTCTGGGGACTGTAGCCCTTTCACCTTGTCCAGGGCGGCCCTGGCCTGCTCGATCGTATGGTAACCACCAATCACCACGGCGCACTGGTCGCTCGGCTTGGTGTATTTGCGGCGCCTTCCTTCCCCAGCGGGCAAATCCTCCTTGGGGTTGGCCTCAGGCTTACCAGCGGTGCCCTGATTGTAGTTGAGAACATAGGCCGGCAGCTTGTCACGGGTACGAAGCGTGTTGACCACCTGCCGGGCCATTTCCTGGGAATCTGGTCCCGAGTAACTGGCGCAGCAAATCAGCCAAGGACCTGCCTGAGGACTGAGTTGAAACTCGTTTTTGGGATTTTCAGGGGATGCGGCATGGGTGCCTTTCTGGAGGCAAACCCAGGCAAACCCGGCCAAAACAGCACACCAAAGTAGTTTACCGCCCTGCATGGCACCAACCCTCGCCAGTGGATTCCCAGGCCTTCTGCCCGGGAATGCGGGGTGGCGGATACCATGGGTTTAACTCCCCCGGCAAGCCCAAGTGAATTCTTGAGCCAAAACCTTGAATTTCATGAATTTTTAGAAAAAAGCCGGATTTGGCCCCCCCTTACCGGGTTGAACTGGCCAAAACTTCTCCTTGCAGCCGGGTAATTTGGCGTATAGCCCCTTCCCCGGCGCGGACCATCTCATCCAATTGGCCACGCGTGAAGGTCGCTTCCTCCCCACCGGCCTGGATCTCGATGAGTTTGCCGGCTCCGGTCATCACCAGATTCAGGTCCACTTCCGCATCGCGATCTTCGGGGTAATCGAGGTCGACCAAGACCTGCCCGTCCAATAACCCGACCGAAATCGCCGCCACCGAGGCGGAAAGAATGTCCGCGTCGGCGGGTAGCGACGGATCCTTGGCCCGGATAGCAGCCAAGGCATCCACCAGGGCGATGTACGCCCCGTTGATGCTGGCGGTGCGGGTTCCCCCATCGGCCTGGAGAACATCACAGTCGATGTGAAGGGTCCTCTCCCCAAGCCGGTCCAGGTGAATGCATGTTCGCAAGGCTCGGCCGATCAATCGTTGGATCTCAATGCCCCGGCCGTCCGGTTTTCCAGCCCTCTCCCGCGGCTTGCGGCGATTGGTACTGCCGGGAAGCATGGCGTACTCGGCGGTCAACCATCCCTTCCCGGTTCCCACGAGGAATTCAGGAACAGACGGCTCGACCGAGCAAGTGCACAAAACCACCGTATCCCCGGAAGAGACCAGCACACTGCCGGGCGCCTGTTTGGTGTAACGGCGGGTGAAGGTAAGGGGGCGAAGGTCATGCGGCTCACGACCATCTCGGCGGGGGATCCCCATTATTTGCCGCCTTTCTGCGAGGCCAGCAATCGTTTCAAAACCGCCTTTTGGCCGTGCATGCGATTGCCAGCTTGGGGAAACACAATGCTTTGCGGACCATCGATGACTTCCGCATCCACCTCCTCGCCCCGGTGGGCCGGAAGGCAGTGCATGTACTTGGCATGCGAAGGAGCGAGGGACATCAATCCCTGCGTGACCTTGTAATCCCTGAAAGCAGCCAGCCGTTGTTGGGATTCGGCTTCCTGACCCATGCTGGTGAAAACATCGGAGTACACGGCATCAGCCTGGCGCACCGCTTCCCGCGGGTCGGCCACCTCGGCGGTCTGGTGCCCAGGTTCCGCCACGGCAAGCGACCGAAGAAACTCTGGGTCAAATCCGTATCCCTTGGGAGCGGAAAGGACAAACTTCATTCCCACCTTGGCGCAAATGAGGGCCAAAGAGCGGGACACATTGTTGCAATCGCCCACAAAGACCAGGGTGCGCCCCCTCACTTCGCCGAAGGCCTCTTGCAGGGTGAGGATGTCCCCCAAAGCCTGGCATGGATGGCTCAGGTCGGACAAGCCATTGATCACGGGCACACTGCCATATTCCGCGAAGGTTTCGACCGTTTTCTGGGAGAAAACGCGCAGGACCACCGCATCCACAAACTGGCTCAGAGTGCGAGCGAAATCTGGAACGGATTCGCGTTTACCGATCGGCCCGTCCGTGGAACTGAGAAAAATCGACTGGCCCCCGAGGTGGGCCATGGCGGATTCGAAACTCACACGGGTACGGAGGCTTGGCTTCTCGAAAATCAGGCCCAGAATGCGCCCACCCAACGGCAATGGCCTGATTCCCTTCGCCCAATCCCCCTTCATCTGGCGGGCATCCGCCAGCAATCCCGAGATCTCCGAAGCCGACCAGTCATACAAATCAATGAAGTGTCGCATGCGCATCACCCGCTCAATGGAAACCCGATCGTTTCTCCGGCCCACAGCCAATCCTTTGGAATTTGGCTGAATCAGGGAATTACCGGATTGGTCAGGGCATCCTCCAGAATGGAGCAACCCTCGTTGAAATCAGCTTCGGAAAGGTTCATTGCCGGCAACAGGCGAATGACTGTTTGATGGGTGCAATTGACCAGCAATCCCTTTTCCAGGCACGCCTTGACAATTGGCGCCCCATCGATGGAAAGCTGAATCCCGACCATCACACCGCGGGCGCGAACTTCGGTGATCCATGGACATTTGGGCATCAGGGCGGTGAAGCGCTTGCGAAAGGAATCTTCGAGCTTCTTGGCCCGGGCCAGTAGGTTTTCGCTTTCAATCGTGCGAATTGTCGCCAGGGCAGCAACCGCCGAGATCGGGTTCCCCCCGTAGGTGGCGGCATGGGTTCCAGGCTTCAAGGCTTCGGCCACCTCGGGCCTCGCCAAAATTCCCCCCATGGCCACGCCGGAGGCCAGGGCCTTGGCCAAGCTGACAACATCCGCCTCCACATCATCGAGTTGGTGGGCGTACCACTCACCCACGCGCCCCATTCCCGACTGCACCTCGTCGAGCATCAGGAGGACCTCCTTGTCGCGGGTGAGTTGCCGCAATCCCCTCATGAATCCTGTCGGCGGGATGTTGATCCCTCCCTCCCCCTGGATGGGTTCGATCAGCACCGCGGCCGTCTCGTGGTCCATGGCCGCGGCGACCGCATCGAGGTCCCCAAAAGGAACATGGACGAATCCCGGCAGTAACGGCTCAAGGTTTTGCTGGTATTTGGGCTGGCCGGTGGCGCTAACGGACCCCATGGTGCGACCATGGAAGCTGTCCACCATGGTGATGATGCGAAACTTGCCACGGGGTTTACCCCAAAGGCGTGCGATTTTGATGGCTGCCTCGTTGGCCTCGGTACCAGAATTGCAGAAAAAGGCCTGGGCAGGCCAATTCAATTTGGTGCAAAGCGCCTCGGCCAGCTCCCCCTGGGGTTCGGTGTGCCAACTGTTCGGCACATGGATCAGCTTGCCCACCTGTTCGCGAACCGCTTCCACCACCCTTGGGGGACAATGCCCCAGGAGGGCGCACCCCCACCCTGGAAAGAAATCCAGATAGGATTTTCCCTGGTCGTCCCAAATCCGGGAACCCTCCCCGCGCACCAGACAAACCGGGTAACGGGTGTAGTTGGGGATCACATATTTCTTGTAGCGATCGGTGGTTTCACTATTCATGACGGGTGTTTTCCGCCGCTGGTTTTGAGTTTGCGGGATTGTCTGGAACGATCTCGGTGCCGATTCCGGTTCGGGTGAAAATCTCAAGCAACAGGGCGTGGGGCAAACGGCCATCGATCATGTGGGTCTTACCTACCCCCGAGGCCAGGGCATCGAGGCAGGCCTCCACTTTGGGGATCATCCCCTCCTCGATCACGCCCCTGGCGATCAGTTCCCTGCAACGACTATCCGTCAAACTGGGTTGGAGCGAGTCGGGGTCCTTGCGGTTCAGCAGAACTCCGGGTGTATCCGTGACAAGCACGAGTTTTTCAGCCTTGAGCTGGCTTGCCACGGCTGCAGCAGCGGTATCGGCGTTGATGTTCAGCCAACCCGCCTCCGGATTGGCCGGTTCCACGGTGGTGGAGTCATAGGCCAGCGAGGGAATCACCGGGATAACGCCCGCGGAGGTGAAATCCCGGATGAGGTCCACATCCACGCGATGAACCTGGCCAACCAGCCCCAAGTCGATCTGCTGTGACTTTTCCCGCAACAGTAGGCGTTCACCATAAAGCGGATGCATGGCCCCGGTATGAAGGGCAACCGCCCTGCCCCCGAGCCGCCTTGCCTCGTGCACCATCCAGGCGTTTGTCTCACTTCGGAGCACCCGGGCGACAATCTCCATGGTCGCCGGATCGGTGTAACGGCGACCCAAAACCTTGCGGGTGATAATTCCCGCGGCGGCACTGGCCCGGTCAATGCTCTTCCCGCCACCGTGAACCACGACCGGCCAAACACCGGCAGTTGCCAGAAAAAGGACATCCTCGAGCAAACTGGATAGGGCCCCCGGGTTGTCCATCAGGCTTCCACCCAGTTTCACCACGATAAAACGATGGCGAAAGCGGCGGAGGTAACCCAATGCCTCAATCAGTACCGAAGCCTTGCGCTCGGGTGCCAATTCCATGTGGCAACTTGCCCCAGGGGAATCCTCAAAAGAAAGAGGTACTTTAGGGGGTTTGCCCCCCCCGTCAATGGCGCTCCTGCCCAACAAATCGGAAAAAAAACGCAAAAATTGCTTTCTTTTGGAATAGGCCAAGGTTAGCTTTAATAATTGTAAGGCCGGAACGGGGTCTGTAGGCCTCCCCGGCTGGAATTGTCCCCAAGTTCCTCCAACACAAGGAATCCTCACATGAAGAAGATTGTTTTCGCCCTGACTTTCGCCCTGGCCGCCTGCGCCTTGATTGCCCCCAGCTACTCCGTGGCCCAAGAGCCCAAGGCCAAGGAAAAGAAGGAGGTCACCCTGAAAGGCGACCTTTGCTGCGCCAAATGCGAACTGAAGACCGCTGACAAGTGCACCAACGTGATCGAGTACGAGCGCAAGAACAAGAAAACCGGAGAGACCAAGAAAGTCGTCCTGGTGATTGATGATGAAGGCGCCAAAGCCCCCTACCACAGCAAACTGTGCACAGGCCGGGTGAAGGGTTCTGTCACCGGAACCGTGGGAAAGAAGGACGACAAGCCCTCCATCAAGCCAGCCAAGGATGGCGTGAAGATTGACGGCTGATCCATCAAGCCTCCCTTCTCCCCGAACCCCCCGGGCATTTACCGGGGGGTTCTTCGTTTTCCAGGCCGAGTTGGGGGGCTACAATACCCAAACGGAAAATCAGACTGAACATTCAGGGGATGGCACGCCCTAAAAGGTTGGCCAGGGGTGAAAGAGATGTCCCAGACAGGCGATAGGCTGCGTGTGATTTTGGCCAACCCCCGCGGCTTTTGCGCCGGGGTGAACATGGCCATTGAAAGCCTGGAAAGGGCACTCCAGATTTTCGGCACCCCCTTGTTTGTCTATCACGAGATCGTCCACAACCGTCCGGTCGTGGACCGTTTCACGCGCAAGGGAGTCACCTTTGTCGACACCATCGACGAGGTGCCTAGGGGAGCCACCGTTCTTTACAGCGCTCACGGGGTGTCTCCAGCCATCCGGGAGGCTGCCGCCACCCGAAACCTCCGCGCCATTGACGCCACATGTCCCCTGGTGACCAAGGTGCATGTTGAAGCCATTAAATTCGCCAAAGAAGGCTATCACATCATTCTGGTTGGGCATGAAGGGCATGATGAGGTGATCGGCACCATGGGCGAGGCTCCCCACGCCATGACCTTGGTACAGACGGCGCAAGAGGTTGCCGCTCTTCCCTTTTCCCGGGAAACCAAACTGGCATACCTGACCCAGACCACGCTCAGTGTCGACGAGGCGCGCGAGATTATTGATGCCCTAAAGGGCCGCTACCCGGATATCGCCTCCCCCAAAAAAGAGGACATCTGCTATGCCACCCAAAATCGTCAGGAGGCCGTTAAAGCATTGGTACGGGAGGTGGATCTGGTAATCGTGCTGGGCAGCCGGAACAGCAGCAACAGCAACCGGCTGGCAGAATTGGCAAAGACCAACGGCAAGCCCGGTTACCTGATCGACACGGCAGCGGAACTGAATGATGCATGGTTTGAAGGAATTGGCTCGGTCCTGATAACCGCTGGCGCCAGCGCCCCTGAGGATGTGGTCCAGGACTGTCTACGGGTGCTCGAAGAGCGGTTTGGCGCCACCGTGGAAAACCGCGTTGTGCGTGAAGAGCATGTCAGTTTCCCGCTACCACGGGAATTGACCATGGTCTCCAATTGACCAGGCTGATAGATGCCACCACCCCTTTGTTACAGGCTGAAGCCCCCAGTCGGCCCCCATCCTTCGATCGGTATCATCGGGGCCGGGTTCATCGTTGCCGACTGCCATCTGCCCGCTTACAGGGATGCCGGCTTCCCAATCCGTTCCATTTGGTCGCGTGACACCAATAAGGCGCGGACCGTGGCTGCACGCCATGGAATCGAGTTGGCCCATGCCGATTGGAAAACCCTCCTGGATGACCGGAACATCCAGATACTGGATGTGGCCGTCCCTCCGGATGCGCAACCCGAGGTGATTCTGGCCGCCTGTGAAAGGCCCCACATTCTTGGAATCCTCGCCCAAAAACCTCTGGCGATGGATCCTACCCAAGCCGCCCTACTCGTGAAGGCATGCGAGAGTGCCGGCAAAGTTTTGGTAGTCAACCAGAACATGCGACATGATCAGGCCGTCCGTGCCTGTACCCATCTGATCCGGTCAGGCTGGCTTGGAGAACCGGTTCTGGCCACGATTGACCTTCGGGCCATTCCCCATTGGATGCCCTGGAGCGAAGGCCTAAGATCGCTCACAACCTATATCTTGAGCGTGCATCACCTCGACACCTTTCGAGCCTGGCTGGGCACACCAGACAGAGTATTTGCCAGCACCAGAACGGATCCCCGAACTCCTTTCCCCCACGAGGATGGGGTGAACCTTTACATACTTGAGTATAACCGAGGCCCCAGAGCCGTTGGTATCGATGATGTCTGGACCGGGCCGCTAAAACCAAACGAACCCATGGGGACCACCTGCCCAGGCGGCCAGTCGGTTCGGTTCCGGGTGGAGGGAACCCTTGGTTGGGCCGAAGGGACCATAGGCTGGCCCGCCTGGCCGGCTCGCCAGCCCAGCACGCTCGATTTTGCCAGCAAAAAAGACCCAGGAACCATCCACAAACCAAGATGGCGGGAAGTCTGGTTTCCGGACGCTTTCACCGGCCCCATGGCGGAATTGCTCTGGCAACTGGAAGGAGGGCCAACAGCCGAACTTTCTGGCAAGGACAACCTTGAGACCATCGCCCTTTGCGAGGCGGTATTCCAATCGGGTAAAACCCGCATGCCAGCCCGGGTGTCAGACTTTCTGCCCCAGGCTTGAGACAAATGGAAGCCATGTCGTCAGCAGGCTTGTTCCCGGAAGATCCAGTCACTCAGGGGCCGACATCCCCCGAGCCGCACCGTCTGTTCGCCCAAGTTGTCTTCGACCGCCCCATCGAGGTTCCCTACACCTACGCGGTACCCACGGCGCTGGAAACGGTTATCCGTCGGGGAGCCCGGGTAACCGCCCCCTTGGGCCGGGGTGACAAACGGGTTCCGGGCTGGTGCGTGGAATTGACCTCCGACCAACCTGACCGCGCGGTCAAACAATTGGCGGGAGTGCTGGACCCTGAACCGCTGGTGGATGACCACCTTTTGGAACTCACACGCTGGATGGCTGACTACTACCTGTGCGGTTGGGGCCAAGCGTTACAGGCTGTAGTCCCCGCCGGAGTGCGCAAGGACACCAAGGAACGACAAACCATCTGGCTGCGACTGCCGGCTGTTCCGGTCACCCACGATGAATCGGGCAAACCGATCAAGCTCACCGAATTGCAACAGTCCGTTTTGGATGCATTGGCCGGCCATCCGGAGGGAATCGAACAACCCAGGCTTCTGGGGTTGGCCAAATGCACCTCCAGCGTGGTGGAGGGTTTGACGCGCAAAGGGGTAATCGTGCGGGAACGGGGTGCTGGGCGTCCTGAAACGGGGGTACACGACCACCCGGACAAGGATGCCTTGCCCCCCCTCACCAACGACCAGCAACTGGCCCTTGAAAAACTTTTCCCGGTGATTGACTCACCCCAATTCGCCCCGAACCTGCTGTTTGGCGTGACTGGAAGCGGAAAAACGGAGGTGTACTTACGCGCGATAGCCCGGGCCCTGGAACACGGGAAGCAAGCGATTGTGCTGGTACCAGAAATTAGCCTCACCCCGCAGACGGAGGCCCGGTTTCGGGAACGCTTCGGCTTGGTCGCGGTATTACACAGCCACCAGCAGGAAGCGGAACGCCGAACCCGTTGGCGGGAAGTTGCCAGTGGCAAGGCACGCGTGGTGATCGGCGCGCGCAGCGCCATCTTCGCACCGGCCCGTGAACTCGGATTGATCGTGGTGGACGAGGAACATGAACCCACCTTCAAGCAGGAAACCGTTCCCAGGTACCACGCGCGCGATGTGGCCCTGATGCGAGCCAGGATGCTCAAGATCCCGGTGATCCTGGGTTCGGCAACACCGTCCTTGGAAACCTACCACCTGACACGCAAGGGGGCCTGCGGCCGGATAGACCTGCCCAGCCGGGTCCTTGACCGGCCCATGCCACGGGTGGAAGTTCTGGACCGGCGTATCCGCGAGAAAGTGGCGTCTCCCTCCCCTCACCTGCATGCCCGATTGGTGCAAGCCATCAAAACCACCCTGGCATCGGGAAAACAGGCGATCGTTCTGCTCAACCGAAGGGGCCATTCACCCTTCGTGGTGTGCCCCGCTTGCGGCCAGGCGGCGATGTGCCGGTTTTGCGACCTGGCCCTCACCTTCCACAAAGCCAAGAACAAGCTGATGTGCCACCATTGCGGCAACAGCCAGGACCCCATACTCACCTGCGCCTCCTGCCAGCAACCGGCCATCCAGTACCAGGGTGTGGGCACCGAAAAGCTCCACGAGGAACTGACCCGTCTTTTACCAGGAGCGGTAATCCGCCGGATGGATTCCGACACCATGGACAAACCTGGAAGCCACCAGCAGGTGCTGGACGCCTTCCGCGCCGGCCTGGTCCAGGTGCTTCTGGGCACCCAGATGATCGCCAAAGGCCATGATTTTCCCGGAGTAACCCTGGTAGGTGTGGTACAGGCCGACGCGGCGCTTCATTTCGCGGATTTCCGGGCCGCGGAACGCACTTTCCAGTTGCTGGCCCAGGTGGCTGGCCGGGCCGGACGCGGCGAGGATGCGGGCAAGGTTCTGGTACAAGCCTATGACGCCGACCATCCCGCCATCACCCTGGCGGCAAGGCATGACTACGAGTCTTTCGCCAAGGCGGAACTGGACCAACGAGGTGTACTGAACTACCCCCCTTTTTCACGGATGGCACGGATCATCTGGCGATCAACCGATCCGGTGGCGCTGGAGGAGTATGCAAAAACGGTTGTCGCTGGCATCAA
>JAFMJU010000242.1 GCA_017853285.1 Gemmataceae bacterium | reverse complement strand
CAATTCCGAGGGGGGAATCATCTACCAGTACGGTGGCGGTGGTGGCGGTGACGGTCGGCCCGCCTTGACCGCGGCCGCGATCGCCTGCGGCATCTCGGCAGGGGACTACTTCAAGGAACCTTCGGTCCAGTTCGTCAAGAAATGGTTCAAGTTCTGCCAGCAGAAACTCGGGACCCTGGGCGCCAATCGCACGGGCCACGACGAGTACACCCAGTACTACTTCTCGCAGGCGGTTTACATGCTGGGAGATGACGGTTACGCCCGGCTGTTCCCGGGGGCCAAGGAGTCGGATCAGTTGACCTGGACCAAGTACCGGAAGGAATCATTTGATAACTTGGTGCGAACGCAAGGTGCGAACGGTTCCTGGACGGGCGGGCATGTCGGCCCGGTGTTCATCACCGCGGTGCACCTGAGCATGCTGCAGTTGGACAAGGGATGCCTGCCGATTTACCAGCGTTGAGTGCCCGGGTACGCCAGGGCGTTTTTTGAATCACCGAATCTTTGAAGTTTTCACATTCGCGGGGAAAGCCATTCATGACTGACAACACCCAGGGCATCACCCAATCCGAGGACTTGGCGGCGGAGCAGGCCCTGCAGGAGGCCTATTCCTCCATCCGGTCCCAACTGTCCCAGGTGATTGTCGGGCAGGATCAGGTCATCGAGGAACTGCTGATCGCCCTTTTCAGCAAGGGGCACTGCCTTCTGGAAGGTGTTCCGGGTCTGGCCAAGACCCTGATGATCTCGACATTGGCCCGCACCCTGTCGCTGGATTTTTCCCGCGTTCAGTTCACCCCCGACCTGATGCCCGCCGACATCACAGGCACCGAGGTGATCCAGGAAAATCGCGACAGCGGGGCCAGGGAATTCAAGTTCCTGAAGGGACCCCTGTTTTCCAATGTGATCCTCGCGGACGAAATCAACCGCACGCCCCCCAAGACCCAGGCGGCCCTGCTGGAGGCGATGCAGGAACGCCAGGTGACCGTGGGCCGCGTGCGCCACAAGCTCGACAATCCCTTTTTCGTGCTGGCCACCCAGAACCCGATCGAACAGGAAGGCACCTATCCCCTTCCCGAGGCGCAGCAAGACCGCTTCATGTTCAAGGTTTTCGTCCGGTACCCATCCTTCTCCGAGGAGATGGAGATCGCCCGAAGGACCACCGGCACCAGCACCGATTCGATCCGGCCGGTTCTGGACGGCGCGCAAATCCTCAGGCTTCAGGACCTGGTGCGCCGTGTGCCCGCCTCGGATCACGCTTTGCGATACGCGCTGGCGCTGGTACGCCAGACCCGCATCGGCGAGCCCGGTGTGCCTTCCTTTGTCACCGACTGGCTGTCCTGGGGCGCCGGGCCCCGCGCGGTGCAGAACCTGATCCTGGGTGCCAAGGCCCGGGCCCTCCTGAAGGGCCGGTTCCATGTCCAGACCGAGGACATCAAGGCCCTTGCCTGCCCGGTGTTGCGTCACCGCATCCTGGTGAACTTCACAGCGGCCAGCGAGAGGATCAGCCCGGATGACGTGATCACCCGTTTGGTCCGCGAGACCCCCGACAAGGAAAACGACCTGTTGCGGGACGAGCGCCTGAAGCCCATTTTCGCGGCCTGATCCGCAGACGGTAATCCAAACCAACGGCGGGATCTGGCGAATGGCCGAGCGCGACAAAGACAACAAGAATCCGAGGCGGTTTCTCGACCCGGCCGTGCTGGCCGGGATCGGCCGACTGGAATTGCGCGCCCACCAGGCGGTTGAGGGGTTTCTGGCGGGGATGCATCCCTCGCCCTTTTTCGGCCACTCCGTCGAATTCGTCCAGCACCGGGAATACACCACCGGGGACGACATCCGTCACCTGGACTGGAAGGTCTGGTCGAAGACCGACCGGTTCTACATCAAGCAGTTCGAGGCCGAGACCAACCTTCGCTGCACGCTGGTGGTGGATGTCTCCGAATCGATGGGCTACGGTTCGGGCCCGATGACCAAGCGCGAATATGCGGCCACCGCGGCAGCCAGCGCGGCCTGGTTGCTGCTGCGCCAGCAGGACGCGGTGGGATTGGTCACCTTCGACTCTGCCATCCGCACCATCCTGCCACCCCGCAGCCAGACCCGGCACCTCGACGCGATCGTGTCCGGACTGGCCAACGACAAGCCCAGGGAAAAGACCGATATCCTCGCGATCCTGAAGCAGGTGGCCCAGAACCTGCCCACGCGGGGCCTGGTGGCGATCTTTTCCGACCTGCTGGTCGACCGCGAGGCCCTGATCAAGGGTGTGCAGATGCTGCGCCAGCGGAAGCACGAGGTGGTGGTTTTCCACCTGATGGACAAGGACGAGGTGGATTTCCCCTTCCTTGGGCCCACGCGTTTCGAGGGCATGGAGGCGCTGCCCGACCTGCTTTGCGATCCCGCCGCGCTGCGCGAGGGATACCTGCGGGAACTGGAGGGTTTCCTGCAGGAGGTTCGTCGGGGGGCGACCCGCCTCGGCGCGGATTACCAGTTCCTGCGTACCGATGAGCCGCTTGACGCCGTGCTGACCCGTTTCCTGCACGAGCGGGAAGCGGTGCGCAGGGCCGGACCGATTTCACAGGGCTAGGCCCGGAGAGTTTTCTTGGGTGGATTGCTGGGTCTGTTCCTGAATCCCTGGGCGTTGGCGGCCGCCGGCCTGCTCGCCTCCATTCCGGTGATCATCCACCTGATCAACCGCATGCGCTACCGGCGCGTGCGGTGGGCGGCCATGGAGTTCCTGCTCGCCGCCCAGAAGCGGATGAAGCGGAAGATGGTTTTGGAGCAGATGCTGCTGCTCGCCTCCCGGGTGTTGCTGGTGCTGCTGTTCGGGTTTCTGCTGTCGCGCTGGCTGATCAGCGGGACGCCTCCCACACCTCCCGAGGACTGGGTGCTCCACGAAGTGGTGCTGGACGACAGTGTGAGTATGTCGGATACCTCGCGGGATGGGGGTGCCGGGGCGGATTGCTTCGCCCTGGCGAAGGACGGAATAAAAACACTGGCCGAGGGGGCCCAGTCCTCCAAAACGCCGGTAAGGCTTCGTTTGCGGGAGGCAAGCGACCCGGCGAAGGTGCTGTTTGACGAGCAGATCGCCGAGGATTCGCTGGCCACCCTGACGGGGCTTCTGGAAGGATTGCGCATGCGCCCCTACCAGGTGAGTCCGGCCGAGGCTGTGGAAAAAGGCAAGGCGGACCTGTCGGCCCAATTTCCCGAGCAACGGACCAAAAAGCACCTGCACCTGTTCAGCGATGTCCGCAAGGCGGATTGGGCGGACGGACCGATCCGCGGATGGATGAACCCAGCGGAAGGGATTGCCTGGACCATCCATGATTGCGCCCTGCCCGCCCGCGGCGAGGAGACCCGGCCAGTCGCCCACGGCAACCTGGCGGTGGTGGCCCTGGGATCCGAATCGAAGCTGGCGCTGGACGGTCAGCCGATCGAATGCTGGGCACGCATCGCCAACCACGGGCGCCAGGCCCGATCCGCATTCCTTGCGGTGGAACTGAACGGCAAACGCGATACCTCCGCCTCGCGTCAGGTGGAAACCTTGCCACCCGGACAATCGGTGGAAGTGCGCTTCCGCATCATTCCCACACGGGGAGACGCCGAGCGGACCGAGACCTCCGCGCCCGATGGGACCCCCGGTCAACCCGGAGCCCGTGATCCACTCCGGGAAGGCCTGGCCCGTCGAGCGGCCGCCTCCTCGATGGCGGTGCGGGTAATTCTGGAAGACGACTCAGGCGAAGGTCTGGCGGCCGACAACATCCGTGACATGGTTCTGGAAGTGCGGCCCCGCGTGCCGGTGCTGGTGGTGGATGGGACGATCCAACCCGGCGCGGTGACCTCCAGCGACTCGTTGTATTTCGGCGCGGCCCTCAACCCCCAGTTGTTCGATCCGCTGTTCGTCGAAACCGCCGATCTGGAAAAACAGGATTTGGGGTCATTCGCCCTGGTGGTGCTGCTGAATGTCGGCGAACTGCAACCTGGCGCGGTGGCCAAATTGTCGGAGTACGCCCAGGGAGGCGGGGGGGTGGCCTGGTTCGCGGGCGACCGCACCGATCCGGCCTTTTGCAATCGGGCCTTCGAGCAGGGAGGATTGTTCCCCTTGCTGTTGGCCGGGCAGCCTTCGCCCGCCTTGTCTGAAAAGGAACGGGAAGACCTGAAGCGGGATGAATCGCCCAAGGTCGTTTTCCCCGATCCGGCCAGCCCGGTGGTGGCGGGGTTGCTGCCGTTCCGCCCCGTTTTCAGGCACTTGCGCATGGAGAGGCACTGGCCCGCCATCGAGCCCAGCCGTTGGGGGGACCAGGTGGAAACCCTGCTGGCCCTGCCCTCGAGGGGGTGGCAAGTGGCCGGGCAGCGCGAGGCGATGAAGCGGGAAATCCTGGAGGTGCTGTCGCTGGACAAGTCGCCCTTCACTTCCCCCGCCCTGGCCCCGGTGCTGCCGGCGCTTGAGGCTGAAATTGGCAAGGTGCGGTCGCGCATCGCCACGCAGGGGCAGTTCGAGATTGTGACGGCCCTGGAGGAACTGCTGAAAGCGCAACCGCAGGGGCAGGCCAATCCGGTGGCGGGAACAGTGTGGGACAGGCCGGAACTGCGCGATGTCCAGACGCGCCTGCGCGGTTTGATCCGCAAGATCCAGCAAGGGGACCCGCTGCTGGTGGCCCGTGAGGTGGGCAAGGGCAAGGTGCTGGCGTTCCTGTCTTCCGCGGGACCGGCTTCCTCGCGCGGCGGGGTGACTGGGGATTCACCCGGGGTCTGGAACGAATGGGCCAACGGGTTCCTTTCGGCCACCTTCCCCATCCTGGTGCAGGACAGCCTCTTTTATCTGCTGCGGCAACAATCAGACGCCCGGGACAAGGTGTTTGCCCCGGTTCAGGGGAATGATTTGGGAGCCTTCGCCAACCCTGTGGTATCGGAGTCGCTGTACTACCCGCAACGGGCTGGTCCGCAGGCGCAGGCCGCGCAGGCCGCCGCGACTGTGGCCAAAGTTCCGGCCCGGTTGGTTTCAACGGCTGGCGGCAATGGAACCGCGTCCTGGGCGCTGCAGATCGATCCGCAGGAACATCCGGGTTTGCTGACTTTCGCGTTCCGTCCGGACCCGGCATCGAGTTTGGTGCTGCGGGGTGGCTCCGCCTTCAATGTCGGGGTGCGGGAAAGCGACCTGGAGCGGGCGGATGTCTCCGAGGTGGATCCCCGCGAGGCGCAGGAAGAAAAGGCCGGCCCCGGTCGGGATTGGTTCCGCATGGTGCCGGTTGGTCGGGTGGAGGCCGGGGAAACCGGGGATGGCGCGCTCAAGAGGGCCCTGGACGCCTCGGAGACGCCCTGGCTGATTCTGGCGCTGCTGGTCTTGCTGGCGATTGAACAATTCCTGGCCTGGCGTTGCAGCCACCTGCACCAGGCCCAGGGGCAACCGGCCATGAAGGGGGTTGCCTGACATGGAACCAACCCAAGGGGCCATCAGCCTGGAAGAAAGGCTGGTACTGCGCAGGCCCGAGGAAATCCCGCTGCAGGTTCCCGGCATGGAGCCCTGGCCCTCATGGGCCTGGTGGCTCGTCGGCGGTTTGCTTTTCGGTGTCGCGCTGTGGTGGTTTTTTCGCGTTTGGCGGCGCGAGGCCCAATTCATTGGCCGCGGGAAGGCGTCTCTTTTGGCCCTGCCCCGACTGGCGGTTTACGCCCTGCTGTTGATGGCCTTTCTGCTGCCCGCCTGGCAGGAGACCATCGTGCGGAAGGAAGTTGAGGAGAAAACCGGCCGGGTGCTGGTTCTGGTCGATGCCTCGGGCAGCATGACCGGGGTATCCGATGATCCGGTCCGCGCCGTCGCCGGGGCCGCGCCCAAGCAACCAGTCCGCCGGCAGGATCTAGTCGCCGCGCTGTTGAAGGATCCGGCCCGGCTGCTGCAGCCCTTGCTGACAAAGAATCCGGTTCACTTGTTCCGTTTTGGCCGCTTTCTCGATGAGGAAGGGCTGGTGCTTGAGGGAGACGGCACGCGCACGCGGAGCGAGCTGGAGGCCGATGAACGGGCCTACAAGAAATCGGTGCAGGAGTGGGTGCGAAACGAGGAAGCCCGCTTGCTGGACACCCGAGAGCAGGCCGAGCCGGCCCGCAAGCCGGCCCGGGTGACGACAGGGCCGATTCGATCCAGGGCACCGCTTTTGGATGTGTGGCTGCGGCCGGGCACCAAAACTTCCGATGTCCCTGCGGCCCGGGGCCTGCCCACTGGGGAAGCCGGTTGGTTGGAAGCCCTGGTGGCCAAAACCGGGGCCAAGGTGACCGGGGGTGAATTCAACGGCACCAATGTGGCGGATTCGGCCCTGCGCCTGCTGGAAA
>JAFMJU010000241.1 GCA_017853285.1 Gemmataceae bacterium | reverse complement strand
ACCTGAAACCCGCCGCGGCCGGCAAGCCTCCCGAAACCAAACGGGTGCGACTGGGCAAGGAGGCCGCCGACAAGAGCGGCACCTACGCCCGACTCGATGACGAGCCATCGGTGGTGGTGCTGGACCCCGCCACCTCTGCCGCCCTCACCGCCGGCCCCACCGAATACCTGCAGCGCCAGCTCCTCCCCAAGGAAAAATTCACCCTCACCAAAGTCACCCGCTCCGGGAAAGCCGGCGAACTGTCCGCCGAAAAAACCGCCACCGGCTGGCGCGCCACCAGGCCCGAAGGCTTGGCGGTCGACAGCTCCACCCTCTCCTACCTGATGGAATCGCTGGAAGGGCTCGATGCCCAGTCCGCCGAGGCATGGCAACCCACCTGGTTGCAAGCCGACCTGGTGAAGTTCGGCCTCGACCAGCCGGAAGCCACCTGGGTTCTGGAAGGCACCGTCGATGGCAAGCCGGCCAAGCGCGTGCTGCAGGTGGGCAGGATCGCCGATGAAAAACGGGGCAACCGGTTTGTCCGCGCCGATGGCCCGTTGGTGGGCCGCCTCGCGACCGAGGTCGCCTCCAAGCTTGTGTCGCCCACCCTCTATTTCCGCGACCGCACCGTCGCCACCCTGCCCGGCATTCGCGAGGCCAAGGTGGCCTCCGGCGGGCGCATTCTCTCGTTCCGCTTCGAAGGTGACCGTTGGAAGCTGACCAGCCCCATCCAGGCCGAGGCCGATCCCTCGCTGGCCGGCTGGCTGGCCCAGTTCGCCCCGCTACGCGCCGGCGAATGGCTCACCCGCAAGGACACCCCGGAAGACCGCAAGGCCCTGGGCCTCGACAAACCCGCCACCCGCTGGGAACTGTTCGGCGAGGGCGGCAAGAGCCTCGGCACCCTCGACATCGCGCCACCCGGCGTGGACGGCTTCGCCGCCGCCGGCTTCACCGGTTCACCCAGCCTGTTCAAGCTCGACGCGGTCCAAGCCCGCCAGGCCCAGGGCGAATACCGGATCCGCCAAGTCTATGATCCGCCCTTCGATCCCAGCCGCGTCCGCCGCCTGACCGTCGCGCCTTCCGAGGGCAAACCGTTCACCCTGTTGCAGGTCGGAACCGGCTGGGTGGTGGAGGCCGATCCCGCCTCCAAACCCGATCCCAACACCGTCAAGGAAACCCTCGCCGCGTTGTCCAACCTGCGTGTGACCCGCTATGTGACCGACAAGGGTGGCAAGCTGGCCGATTACGGCCTCGACAAGCCCTACTTCAGCCTCGAGATCGGCAACAGCCGCCTGCTGATCGGCAAACCTGTCAGCGATTCCAGCAAGGACCGCTTCGCCACGCTGGCCGTGGAAGGCTTCGACACCGGCGTGTTCGTCATCGACGAGCGCGCCATCGACCTGCTGGCCCGTCCGTTGACGCGCTTCACCCAGCCACCCAAGGACGCCCCCGCTCCCGCCCCGGCACCCGCCGCGGGTGGACTCAATTTCAACCAGTAGCAGGGTCTATTTCCGCCAGCCGGTGGCGTCGATCCGCTTCAACTCGGCATCCAGGTCGTCCCCCTCGTAAAAGGACAACCAGCCCCGGCAGCGGACCGTCTGCCCGGGCTCGCAATCCGGGAATTGCGGGTCCGCGTGCAGGCAGGGGCACGGCGCGTTCCCCCACGCCCGCTGGATCGGCTCCCAACCGGTGATGATCCACCGGTTCAGATCCTTGTGCCGGGCGATCGCGTAGGGAGCCTGGAATTTCTTGGTGGTGTTGTCCTGGTGGGTGAACCCCGGGGCGCCCTTCAGCATCACGCAATTTTGCACCCGCAATCCGGTCAGCTTCTGGTCGGTGCCATTTTTCAACCACAACTCCATCCGCACCGCCTGCTGGTCCGGATGCGCCTTGGCCCCGAAGACGATCCCGTTGGGCAACGGCCGCTCGATCTCCAGATCCCCGGTTTCCAACCGTTTCCACTCCAGCTTGGGCAGCGTGACCTTTTTCAGGTCCCACAGCGTGGGCACATGGGTGTGCGCCAGATAGGTCAGGCCCAGGTTCGAAAACACCGCCTCGGGTATGTCCGCCACCACATAGCCGGGCTTCTCCGGCGGATCCCATGGCGTGAACACGCTGATCTTCGTCTCCCGCTGGGGATTGACCGCCCCGTCCAGAAAACCGATCCGCGGGTGCCGGCCTCCCGGGTAGGGCAACACCACCAGCGCCTCCTCCTTTTTCCGTTTGACCGGCGCTTTCCCCTCCAGCCCCAACCGCTTCAAGGCCGCCACAACCTCATCTGCCGGCAAACCGGTCACCTGGCTCATCTCATCCACCGAGTACCGGTGATGCACCGCCATGTTGTCCAGCCAGTACCGCAGCTCAGCCTCATTGGCCGGCTTGCGCGCCTCACCTTGGTCCACAGATTGGGAGTTCGCACCGGTGCCGCACAGGGCCAGAATCAAAATCATCCAGAAGCGTCGCATGGCGTTCATCCAGGGCCTATGGGTAGGGCAGACAGCCCTCTGATTATCCGCCCGCGCATCCACCACGCAACTGTTTCAAACCCAAAGCGCCGCCTCTATGGCCAACCCCGGCCCGAACCCCAGCATCACACAGGGCAGTTCCGCCCCGCGTTCCATCATCCTCTTGGCGATAAACAACAGCGTGGGGGACGACATGTTGCCAAAATCCCGCAGCACTCCCCTCGAATCACCGAGCCCCCCGGCGGCGAGGCCCAAGGCGTTTTCGGTCGCCTCCAGGATCCGCGGCCCCCCGGGATGCACCGCCCAGGAACCAACCTCCGATCGTGTCATCCCCTGTTTCGCCAGCCAGCGATCCACCCAAGGCCCCAACTGCGCCTCGATCACCTTGGGCACTTCCTTGGTGAGGGTCATCTCAAATCCATGGTCGCCAATCACCCAGCCCATCATTGCTTGCGTGTCCGCCACCCGGTGGCTGCCGTTGGCCATCAGTTTCCAGCCACGGCTGGCTTCCCCGCCATCCGCCACACAGACTGTCGCCGCCGCCCCATCCGCGAACAGCGAGTTCGAAATCACCCGGCTGGGATCCCAACGGCAGTGATAATGCAGGCTGCATAATTCCACCGCGCACAGCAACACCCGGGCATCCGGCTGGGCGGCCACAAGCCCCCGCGCCACCCTCAATCCATTCAAGGCCCCATGGCAACCCATGAACCCCACATGCGTGCGCTCCACATCCGCCGACAAACCCAGGGAATCCATCAGCGAAAAATCCACCCCGGGCGCCTCGAATCCCGTGCAGGAAATCGTCACCAGGTGCGTGATCTGTCCGGGAGAGCAACCGGCCTGCTCCATGGCGCTCCCGGCCGCCTGGACCGCAAGCGTTTTGGCCTCGCGTTCGTAGTAGCCCATGCGTTGCCCCACGCTGGGCCCGTTCCATTCCGACCGCTCTTTCTCGGTCATCCCCGCCAGCGGCCGCCGGACCAGGTCGTCCAGCTCCGCCTCTCCAAGGACATAGTACCTTTTCTCTATCCCTGATTTTGCATAAACACCCGGGATCCAGCTCTCCTGCTCGGCGGTGGGCCGAAGGATGAGGCGGGCCACCTCCAGGTCGCGCGCGCGGTCGTAACAGTGCCTTGGCACCGCCGTGCCGATGGGGCCTAATCGCATGTGCTGACACCTTCCCCAGCGACTGCTGGCCCACTCCCGATTACTTGGGGCGCTATCCCCCATGTTTTGCCACGCCCGGTTCCCCAGGCGAACGGCTTGGCCAGAAAAGGTGCAACCTTCAGAATTCTAACAGCCCAGGCCACCAACCCCGGCCGCCTTAAAAAAGCCGCCAACGCCCTGCAAGTGAAGCCTTGAAACACGCCTCCATGCCGCCTGGGCCAGATTGGCTCGCCCCCCAGCGCCAAGGCTGTCATCCCGGGCAACAGTTCCCGCGCACCCGCCAGGGCCCATCCCATGCCTTCCCCGGTGAACGGCTCGATGTACCCCCGCGCATCCCCAACCGCCACCAACCGCCGGGTCTGTCGCAGACGAGGCTTCCGGGTCAACCGGGGCGTCCCCCGCCAACGCGCCTCCAAAATCCCCTCAGGCGATAGCCAACCCGCATCGCAAAGCAGTCTCCCGGCCAACGGCCCTAGCCCGCCACTGTCCCGCACAACACCGGCATCACAGGCCATCGCCAGATCCAGCCTGCCGTCCTCCAGCCGTGCCAAACCCAAATACCCTCCCCGCCCGACCGCCATGTGGATAACGCCGGATTCAAAACCTTCCGAACAATCCCCAGGCAAAACCACCCCCGCCCCGATCAACGAGCCTTCACGCACCCGCGAAACCTCCCCGGTAGCGCACCCAAGCAGTTCAGAACCAAGACCATCCGCTGCCACCACCAATCGTGAACGGATTTCTCGCACTCCCGCCTGGTCCTCCAACCGCAGCGTCACCGCCTGATCATCTTCCCCCACATACCGGGCTTGAGCACCAAATCGGATTTGGGCACCGCAGCCACGGGCCGCCTCCACCAAGGCAAGATCCAGCCTCGCCCGGCTGATCACGCTCCCGGAAGGAAACCGGCAAAAAACCGAACGGCCACCAGCACCCAGACGGATCCCTCCCAGCGGCCTCGCCTCAAGCGCCAGCGCCCGGACTGCGGCAATGGGACTATCCGCCAAGGCACCAAGCGCCCGGTCATTCAGACAGCACCCACACACCTTGTCCCTTGGAAACCTGTCCCGTTCCACCAACAACACATCAGCCCCCGCATGGGCCAGGTGGGCGGCCACATAACTGCCCGCCACGCCGCCACCCACCACCACGGCGTCCCAAATCTCCCGCTCGGGAACCGTCATGGTTTCTCCCAGCGCATCAGCCACATCCCGGGAAAGGCGGAACGCACCAAGACTCCATGCAACCCCGCGGACTCGGCCAATCCCCGTGCCTCCCGGATGGTGAATGCAGCCCGGATGGATGCCGGACCATCGTTGTGGACCAACGGCGACCGCGACAACAGATGGGATCCGATTGTCACCAGCACCCGGTTCAACCAGCCCCGGCTGAGGTCCGCGATGACCAGACCCTTTTTCACAAGACCGGCCAGCTCCACCAGCAAGTCAAACGCTTCCCGATTTGTGAGATGGTGCAAGAACAACGAACTGGTCACCCAGTCCGGTTGCGGAAGGCCCAAGGGTGCTGCAAGGGCGTCCGCCACCCGAAACCGTATACCCGGCTCAAGGGGGTAATCCTCCCCCATGGAACACGGCACCCCGGAGGCCATACAGCGTTCCATGGCGTGCCGCAGGGCTCCCTCGGCCCGGTCAACCGCGAGGATACGCAGGTCCAGGCCCGCCCGGCGCGCCTGTTTGAAGAGGTGGATCGGCAGGTCGGCCCCGCCTGTGGCCAGGTCCAATAACCGCACCGGCCCGGTTTGCGGTTTTGCAGCCATCCCCAGCAGCAGTTCCCGCCATACTTTCTGGTGCACCCCGGAGGCCCGGTTCAAACGCGCCAGCCCCTTCAGGGCCAACTGGTGGTCCGGGTAAGAAATTCCAGGCTGATCCATCCATTCATCCGCAGGTTGTCGTCGAATGATGGGCTGGACCGGTTTTTCGGGGGGAAAGGGCATCAAGGTTGGATTATTCCGCCTTCATTCAGGATCCATATTGCTCGACGGGCCATGGCATGGGCCTGATCTGGCGCATATTTCCATTATGGTTAAGATAGCGAAGATGATCCGGAGGGGTTCATGCAATCGCTGCAAGTAACAGCCGCCGGACATTCCCAAACCGGAAAGCGCCCCCAAAACGAAGACGCCTTTCTCCTTGATTTGGCTCATGGCGTGTTCGTGGTGGCCGATGGTATGGGCGGGCTAAATGCTGGTGAGGAAGCCAGCCGATTGGCCACCGCTGAAATCCCCAGGGTGATCCAGCAGCGCATTCTTGGAAAAGACCTGCCCGAAGAGGCTGTGGCTATCGCCCTGGAATATGCCAACCAGAAGATCATCCAGCAGGCAAAAACAGATCCCGCCATGCAGGGCATGGGTACCACAGCGGTCGTGGCGTTTGTCTTGCCTGACCGGGTGTATGTCGCCAATTTGGGGGACAGCCCGGCATTTCTGGTGCGGGATGGTAACTGCACGCGCCTGACCCACGATCACACCGTCACCGACGAACTGGTTCGCAAGGGGCTGCTCACCCCCGAACAGGCCAAAACCCACCCCTGGCGTAACCGGCTCTTCAAATACCTCGGGTGCGAGGAAATGAATGAATTGGCGGAAATCCACGAGTTTCCGCCCAAGAAGGGCGACCGGCTGGTGCTGGTCAGCGACGGGGTGGCCAATTTCATCCCCAACGCCGATTTTGTCGCCACCTTGGCGGCCC
>JAFMJU010000240.1 GCA_017853285.1 Gemmataceae bacterium | reverse complement strand
CCGCCTGGGGGTGATAGGCATCGCCGTTTCACTGGGTTGGCTGTGGGTTGTCAGGCCGGCCGTCGCCCCCCTTGCCGAATCCACACTGGCGGCCTCTGTGGAAAGGGCATTGCCGGGCCTGGATCACCGGCTGGTCACAGCCCTTGCCTATGCCCGTGGGCAAGCCATGCCGGCCCATCCGGACATGGTCCGTGATCTGGCCAGACAAGGCTCTGAATTGGCCCTCCGGGCGGACTGGTCATCCGCCATCCTTCCCGGGCGTGGCTGGTTGGGGCTTCGTAGGGCCATGTGCTGCCTGGTTCCCCTCATGGGACTTCTCCTTTGGGACTCTCAGTGGACCCTGGCACTCCTCGCCCGCCTGGCAGGTTCAGATTCTGCTATTCCGCGTGGTTACACCGTTAGCCTTTCTCACTCGGGGCCAAATAAAAACCTCACGCTGGCCGTTGGGGAGGAGGGGCTCGTCGGGCTTGCCTGTGATCCGGGGCAAAACGCCTCGGCCCAATGCCAGTTGGTCTTGTTGGAACCGGGCGGGGCCCGTCGGGCCATTCAGGCCAACCCCGGCCAGGTGACTATTCCAGCCGACTGGGGGGCCGGCACCCTGGTCGCCCGCCATGGACCTGTCCGATCCTCCAACACACTGGAACTGGTCCGGGTTGAAAGACCCGTTCTGGAAATCGAAAAGGCACAAGTGTTCCTTCCTGATTGGGTTGGCAAACAGGCGGGCGGTCAACCCTGGCCTGGAACCGCCCGCTCCGGTGACCTGTCCGGCTGGGAAGGATCGAGAGTTGACCTGACCCTCGCTGCCTCCGTGCCCGCGGCTTCTCTCACCCTCGAAAAGATCGACTCCGCCGGTGTCGCCACACCGCTCCGGTTTGAAATACTTCCCGGCGGACGCGAGATTCGGGCCAATTTCACCATTTCCAGGGAAGACCGGTTGTGGCAGGCATCCGCGGTCTCAAATGAAGGCCTTGCCACCCGTTTTCCCCTGCGCCGCCGCCTGGAGGCCTGGCCCGATCTGCCGCCGGAGGTGGAAATCCTTCCCGAATTGATGATTCCCGACACCCCCGGGAAACTGCTGGCCGGCCAGGATCGGGCCCGCGCACTGCGCAAGGCCCTGGAGGAGTTTGAACTGGATGGCGCCCCGGTGCCTCTGGGAGGTCGTTTCCGTGTCGCCTATCGCGCCTCCAGCCGCGCGGGAATCGCCAGGGCGCGCCTGATGTTCCGTCTGGCCGATGGGCCATGGAAAAGCCTTCCCCTGCCCGAAGTGCTGGAAAACCAGGATGGCGAATTCGTGGCGGAAATGGGGGTTTTCGAACGAACCGGGCCAGCCGGCGAAATTCCTTTCCACGCCCTTTCGGCCATGGGCGCAAATGCATCCGCCGGCAGGGAGTTGGCGGGGGGAAGATTTGATTTCCGAGTCGCCCCGCTGGAAAATGTCCGGGCAGGCGATCGTCTGGAATACCTGGTGGAAGTCGAGGATCGCCACGTCCCGCCCTTGGTGGGCAGGTCCACACCCCGGGTGAAGGACCTGGTCTCCGTGGAAGATTACCTGGGCTGGCTGGCCCGGCGCGAGCGCGAGCAGGAACGCCTCCGCGAGTTACGCTCCAAACAGGCCACCGTTTTTGAGGGGCTGTTGCCGGGATCTGCACCGGCTGGCGATGGATCTCAGGAAAGGGGCCGATGATGCGAGTCTTTTCTGGCGCGGCGATTTTGTTCCTGATGGTCGCCCGGGGCTCCACCCAGTCCCCTGAAAACCCCGACCTTGCATCCAGGGCCGAGGCTCAAAAGGCGGCCAGGGCCCAGATCGACCAGGTCACCCGCCGGATGGAGACAGTCCTCCGCGCCCTGCGCTATCAGGGCCTCCAGGGTGTGGATGAGACCGCCTTGCTCGAGGACGCGTCAAGAACCCTCTCAAGCCTCGGCCAAAAGGAGATGACGGAAGTCGTCGATCGTCTCCGCAGGGCATCCGCCGCCCCGGAAAACGCCGCCGTCGAGGTTGCCAAGGCCCATGCCAGGCACCAGGAGATCCTCTCCCGACTCCTCGAGGTCTCCCTGCGTCGCCAGGCCCTCCGGAGCCTCGCCGAGGCGTCCGCCCGCGCCCGCAAGGCCGCGGTAACACAGGAAAAATTGCTAGAGACGATGGCCGGCGAGGCGGCGGGGGCCACCTCGAAAAAACCTGATACCCGCGAAGCGATACAGGCGAGGCAGGCCAGGCTCCTCGATAGCCAGCGCGACCTCGCGACCGAGGTGGGAATCCTGATGCGCCAGGCCGCCGGTCTGGAAGGAGGTCTCGATGCGAGACACAGGGAAATGCTCAAAAAGGGATTGGATGAGGCAAAAAACCAGAAACTCATCGAGCACCTGGGCCGCATACAGCAGATGGTCGCCAGGCCCGAGGTCGCCAACGATCGCAAGAATCAACTCCGCCCCCCCATGGAAAACGCCCGCATTGCCATCCAGGCTCTTTTCGCGATTGCCCGCCACTGGCGAAGTGAGGATCCCGAGGAACTCGCCCTGCGCCAGCTCCGGGATTCCATCGCCAGGACGGAGGAGGATTTGGCCGATGCCTCGGAAAACCAGCCGATGGACGACGGCAAGGAGACCGCCAATCGAGACAAGGCTGAAAAACAGACTGCCATGCAGCAGGAGGCCAAGGATCTCGCCGATCGCGCCCGGCTCATCCAAAAATCCGCCACTCCGGCGGAGCAACCCTTGCGCGAGGCCTCCAACCAACTGCGCGCCGCCCTGGAACAGACCCTTGCCGGCAATCCCAAACAGGGCGCTCCGCTCGAGTCGAGGGCGCGCCAGGAACTCGCCAAGGCCCGTGAAAAAGTGGAGGAGGCTTTAAGGAAAAAACTGGAGGAACGCCTGGCCAAACGACAGCAGGAGCATGGCGCCAAACTCGATTCCCTGATCAAGCGCCAGGAGGATCTGAACAAGAAGACCGAGGCCGCCGCAACGGATTCAAAAACAAAACCCGAGGAAATCGCCAAGCTGGCCGCCAACCAGGCGGATCTTGCCCGGCAGGCCGCCCAACTGGCCGCCGAGGCGCCCGACCAGGCCGAGGGGGAGGCGCTGGCGGAAGCCGCCAGGGACCAGGCTGCGGCCACGCGTGACCTTGCCGACAAGGAATCCCCCGAAAACAACGCCGCCGAGGCCCGACCGGACCAGGCCCAGGCTTTGGCCCAGTTGCAAAAGGCCCGGAAGGACCTGGCCGAACTGGTCGCGAAAAACAACACCTCCCGGGAGCGACAGGCAAGGCATGAAAAGGCTGCCGAAAAGCTGGAGGATGCCGCGCGCAAGCAGGCGGAAATAGCACAAAAAGCCAAGGACCTTTCCGAAAAAGGCGCCTTGAAGGACGCCCCCGCGGCCCAATTGGCCCAGGATCAGGATCGGGTAAAAAACCAGGTCGGCGAGGCCCTCAGGGAAATTGCCAACGACAAGGATCTGGAAGGGGCCAGAGCCGAGGCTGGCGAGGCCATGACGGAACAAAAAAACTCGAATGATAACCTGCGCGCCAATCGTCCTGCCGAAGCGGCAACCGACGCGCGCGAGGCTGCCGAGGCCCTGGCAGAGGCCGCCAGACAGGCGCGTGACCTGGCGCAAAAGGACGCCGCCGCCCAGGCCCTGGCCCAGGCTTTGCAGGCGCGCGACCTGGAAGGAGTGCCCCAGGCCGCCAAAAGGCTGGAGCAAGCCCTTGATGATGCCAGGAACGCCCGGGATCAGGCCCGCAAGGCGGAATCCTCCCTCGACAACCGCACCGCCAATCTGGCCAGGGAACAGGCGCGTCTGGCCCAGGCCCTGAGGGATAAACCCGAAACCGCTGATGCGGCCGATCCCGCTGGTTCAGCCGCCACCGAACTGAAGCAGGGGGATCTCGAGGGAGCCATGGAGGCACAGCGGGCCGCACTCGAAAAATTGCGGCCATCCGGGGGCAAAGCCACCCCGGATCAGCAGGTGGCGGAGAAAGCCCAGCAAAAATTGCTGGAGGCAACGGGTGCCCTGGCAAAGTCGGCGGCCGCCGCGGAAACTGCCCAAACCGGTTCCGAGCAGGCAGAGGGCCTGGTACCTGAAGCCCTGCTCCCGGGACTGGATAAGGCGGAAAAAGCCCTGGCCGCAGGAAGGAAGGCCGCAAAGGCCGGCGACGCCAGGGAGGCCGCGACGCGACAGGAAGACGCCGTCAAGGGATTGGAGCAGGCGCTGGCCCAACTCGCCGCGCTCGCCCAAGCCCTTGAAGATTCCAAACCGGATCTCCAATTGCCCGCAGACTTGGCCTTGGCCAACCCGATGGGGGAAGGGCCGAAGGGGCAGGATGGGCAGCCCATGCAGCCCCCCATGCCGATGGATTCCAACGCCAAACCCGGCAAGGATCCCGCGCAAACCGGCAAGGAGTCCGGCCCCGCCCAACTGCGCGATCCAGAGGGCGCTGGCCGCTTTTTGCGACTCCCCGCCCGAGAGCGCGAGGCGCTGCTGCAGGCATGGACGGAGGGGTTGCCCCCCGCCCATGCCGCCCTGGTCCAGAGGTATTTCCGCGATCTGGCCCGCAACGCCGCCTCCCAGAATCCCAAGCAGGACAGGGCAAAGCCATGACCCTCCTGACCCTTCTGCTGTTGTTGCCTGCTTACCAGGGCAAAGATGGCCCGCCTGCCCCCGCCAAGCTGGACGGCCAAACCCGTGTCGCGGTGGACAAGGCCCTGGTCTGGCTAGCGGCGCGGCAGGACCCGGACGGCTCCTGGAGCGATGCCGAACACCGGCACAACACCGCCATCACCTCCTTCGCGATCCTGGCTTTCCTCTCCGACGGCCACATGCCCGGCCGTGGCAGGCATGGTGAAACAGTCTTGAAGGGCGCAAGGTTCCTGGCCGCCTCCGGCAAACCCGAGAATGGTTGCCTTGTCGGCGCGAGGGGAGGAAACGGTCGTGACATGTACTGCCACGGGATGGCAACCCTCGCGCTCAGCCAGCTCTGGGGAACCGGTGGCAAGGACCTCGACGAATCCATCCGCCCCGTTCTCGAAAGGGCCGTCCTACTCATCCTCCAAAGCCAGAACAAGGAGGGCGGCTGGCGTTACCAACCCGCTCCCAATGACGCCGATATCTCTGTGACCGTCATGCAGGTGATGGCACTCCGGGCAGCCCGTAACGCCGGAATGCATGTCCCCGATCAGGTCCTGGACAAGGCGATTACCTACATCAATTCCTGCCGCGATGCCAAATCGGGGGGCTACAACTACCAGCCCCGTCAAAACGCTCCTGAATTCGCCCGTACCGCCGCGGGCATCTGCGTTCTCCATCTATGCGGGAGGCACTCAGCCGAGGAAATTCCCCAAGCCGTCAAATATCTCGAAACCCATTTCAATTCCACCCACCATTTTTTCTACGGCCACTACTATGCCAGCCATGCCATGCACCAGATCGGTGGCAAATCATGGGAAACCTGGTATTCCCGGCTTCGGGAAAAACTCCTGCCTGCCCAGGCACCCGATGGTAGCTGGCCCAAAAACGGCAAATTGGACCATTCAGCCCCCGGTCCGGTCTATCAGACCTCCATCGCCGTGATCGCATTGGCCGTTCCAGAGCAGTTTGTGCCGATTTACCAGCGTTGAAAACCATTCCTAGAACCAGGCCTCCATAAATCGCAATTCGGCCCATTTCACCCATTTTGAACTTTTCTTGGAAAAATCAGGCACCACAAAAATTTCGGACCGCTCCTGCGAATTCATGGGTGGGCAATCCTGAAACTGTGGAGGAACCACCATGGACGGCATGCACGAAGGCTACCAAACCGATGACTGGCAAAACGGCTGGGATGATTCAGCCCCGGAATCCGCCCGCCCCGAGCCGGACCCCTGGGAGGGCTCGTTCCTCCCCCTCACCCACCACGCCCGCAAACGCATGCAGCAACGCCGCATCGACCTCGGCATGGTGGAGCTGGTGATCCAGTTCGGCCGCGAGGTCTGCACCCGCGGCGCCCTGGTCTTCGCCATCGGCCGCAACGAGATCGCCACCGCCGCCAAACGCGGCGACAACCTCCAACACCTCGACGGCGTCCATGTCGTCACCAGCCACGACGACGGCTCCGTCCTTACCGTCTACCGCAACCGCGACCTCGGCAACCTCAAAACCAACCTCGGCTTCGGCAAACGCTGGCGACAGAAGAAATGGGGGAAATTTGTAGTCGGCAAATGACGCTGCGGCAATGCAAAGCCAGGCCAAAAAGGCCTGGCTCAATGATCATGCGCCTTCAGCGCATCGTTTTGTCTTATGTTGTCTGTAGGACAACCATCATTGAGCCTGGCAAAACTGGCCAGGCTACAGGCGCTCCCCGGTAGACCAGAAATCATGCCACAATCTTTGGCCCGTGTGGTG
>JAFMJU010000239.1 GCA_017853285.1 Gemmataceae bacterium | reverse complement strand
TCGGCGCGCAAGGCGCCGGCAACGGTGGAAACAAAGGTGGCGGCGACAACACCAAAGGCCTAGGTGCCGGAGTCGGCGCGCAAGGTGCTGGCAACGGCGGAAACAAAGGTGGCGGTGACGGCACCAAGGGCTTGGGTGGAGGCCACGGCGGCAACAAAGGTGCCGGCGACAGTGGCAGCAAGGGCGGCGGCGACGGAACCAAAGGTCTTGGCGCCGGAGTTGGCACGCAAGGCGCCGGCAACGGCGGAAACAAAGGTGGCGGTGACGGTACCAAAGGCCTGGGCGCCGGAGTCGGCGCCCAAGGTGCCGGCAACGGCGGAAGCAAAGGTGCTGGTGACGGCACCAAGGGCCAGGGCGCCGGGGTTGGCCCCCAAGGCGCAGGCCAGGGTGAGGGGCTGAAAGGCCTTGGTTCGAAGCTGAGGGCTGGAACCACCACCAACGACGATATGGCCAAACTGCCCCGGGCCCAGAAATCTGGATCTGACCCGCTGTCCAAGGTGGCTGAAGGAGCCAAGGTGGACCCGGCTGAGGTGGATGCCAAAAAGCTTGCCCGCAAGCAAAACCGCAACACCAACGGGCTGCTCAGCCGTTTGGGATTGGGGGGTCAGGAACAGGGCGGCGATGAATCGGGCGAAGGGACCGGCCGGGGCCGCCGGTTCGGCAGACTGCTCGGCGCAGGCCCCCTGCTGGCCGCCGGTGTGGACCCGAATGATGTGCCTGAAAACATGATTCCCGAAAACCCCCGGCCCGAAGGCACCCCCGGTGCTCCCCCTGTGGTGCACTTCAGCGCGCCGGTGTTCAATGGCCCGGCGGTGCAACCGATCGCGCAGCGTCCCTGGCGCCCCGATGGCGGCGTGCCCCGCGGCATGGCCAACGCCTTCACCAACGCCAGCGACACCCGTCCGGTTCCCGCCGACTTCGGCAAGAACCACATCGGCCACAACGCCTTCTCCAACCCTCCCGAGGGCGGCGAGAACATGCCGGCACCCTATGTAATGCCCGAGAATGTGCACCCTGCCCTGATGGAGGCCCTGAAGAAAAATCCCCATCTGGCACAGCAAATGGCCACCAATCCGGACTTGGCCAACATGATCATCGCCCAGGCGAACTCCCGGGCGGGACTGGGCAACATCATGCTGGCGCCCGGCCAGGGTATGCCTCCCGGCATGATGCCCCCGGGCATGATGCCTCCCGGAATGGGCGGGCCAGCCATGATGCCGGGAGCCCCGGTGATGAACCAGCCCGGCGCCCTGCAGTTGGCACCCGGCGGAGTGATGGGTACCCCTGTCAGCCGGATCAACGGCGCGCCAAACCCGACGGCCGCGCCTCTGGGCCTGCTGAAGGACTCGCTGTTGCCATCCGAGCGCGAGGCCGCCCTGGATATGCTGGCCCAGCCCCATCTGGCCCGATCCTCCGAGGTGGTGGGCGCGGTGGTGAAGTGCCTGGCGACCGATCCGGCCCCGGCGGTGCGCGCCGCGGCAGCGAGAACCCTTGGCCGAATGGGCTGCAAATCGCCTGACGCGGTCCAGACCCTGCAGGCCAGCCGATCCGACAGCGATGCCGGCGTGCGGCTGGAAGTGGACAACACCCTCTTGCTGCTCTCCAGCAAGGGCAAGTGAGCCATGGGGCGCCTCCGGCGCCCCGACCATTCCCGGTGAGACAGGTCCAGGACCCGCAATCCGCCAATTCGGACACCCCTGACCTGCTCCCCCTACGCTCCAGCCACCCGTGCGCAACCCCCCTGCGCTGGGTGGCTGGAGTCTTTTCACCCCCCCATGGCCACCCTGCAGAAACTCGGTGAAAATATGGGCAATATGGGCAATTCGCCCCAACTTCCCCTTGATCCGAAGGCGGTAGATTTCTAGACGATCCCTAGAGGAATCCCATCGTGGCGGTTTTCGGACCGCTTCAAACGGCGGGGTTTACCCTTGGCAAACGGATTTCCCAGGCAGACCACAGGACTGAACATGATTCCCATCGACTTGACCGGCAAGGTGGCCCTCGTCACCGGCGTGGGCGACAACTTGAGCTTCGCCTGGTTCATCTCCAGGACGCTGCAGGCGGCCGGCGCGAAGATTGTGCTGGCGTGCCACCCCCGCATGCTCGGCATCGTCGAGGGGCTTTTGCGCAGCGACAAGCCCGATGATGTCGAGGCGCGCAAGCTTCCCAACGGGGGCGAGTTCAAGCCCGAGAAGGTCTACCCCTGCGATGTGAGCTTCGACACCATGGCCGATGTGCCGGACGAGGTGAAAAACGATCGCCGGTATTCCAAATACCCCGAGTACTCCATCCAGGGGATGGTGGACACGGTGGGCAAGGAGTTTGGCGGCATCGACATCCTCATCCACTCGGTGGCCTTCAGCCGCGAGATCACCAAGCCGCTCATCGACACCAGCCGCAAGGCGTACCACGAGGCAATGGGCATCAGCGCCTACTCGCTGGTGAGCCTCACCCGCGCGGCGGCGCCCTACATGGCCAACCGCCCCGGCGGCGCCAGCGTGGTGGGCCTGACCTACATCGCAGGCGAGCGCGTGGTGCCGCACTACGGCGGCGGCATGGGCACCTGCAAGGCGGCCCTGCAGATGGACGCCAAGCAACTGGCCTGGTTCGTGGGCGACAAGAATGTGCGCGTGAACCTGATCTCCGCCGGCCCCTACGGCAGCCGCGCGGCGCGCGCCATCAACAAGGAGTTCGACCGGCTGATCGAGCACGCCGCCGAGCACTCCCCGCTGCGCCGGGCCATCGGCGCCGAGGATGTCTCCAACAGCGTGCTGTACCTCTGCAGCCCGCTGGCCTCGGCGGTCACCGGCCAGATCCTGTATGTGGACTGCGGCTACCACGCGATGGTCATCTGACCGTTTTTTTGCGATACTTTCGGAATCAAGGCGGGCCTCCCAGGTGGAGGCCCGTTTGTTTGTGCAGGGGCTGGGAACGATGGCGGACAAGTCTGCGGTGGCTGCGGATGAGAATTGGCACCTGGCCAAGGGCTGGCGCTTCGCCGGCGAGGCGTGCGGCATGCGGGGCGACCAGGGCCGCCGCGACATGGCGCTGTTCGTCTCCGACGCGCCCGCCAACGCCGCGGGCGTGTTCACCACCAACCTGGTGCACGCCGCCCCGGTGAAGGTGAGCCGAACCGCCATCACCGAGCAGGGGGGCAAAAACTTCCGGGGCGTGGTGATCTGCTCGGGCAACGCCAACGCCTGCACGGGGGCGCAAGGCATGGCTGACGCCGCCTTGATGCGCGACCTGGCCGCCGACGCGGCCGGCACGCCGCGGGGTTCGTTCCTGGTGGCCAGCACCGGGGTGATCGGGCGCAAGCTGCCGATGGACCGTGTGCGCAGCGGCATCGGGGCGGCAGGCAAGGCCCTCGGGCCGGCAGCCGGGCACCTGGCCCATGCGGCCGAAGCCATCATGACCACCGACACCCGGATCAAGGTGTCCACCCGCCGCATCGAACACCCCAGGGGGGCCATCACGCTGACGGGCGTGGCCAAGGGCGCCGCCATGATCGGCCCGAACATGGCCACCATGCTGGCTTGCGTCTTCACCGACGCGCCCGCCACCCCTGAGCAACTTCGCCCCGCGCTGACAAGCGCCGTCGACCGCAGTTTCCACTGTGTTTCGGTGGAGGGGCACACCAGCACCAACGACACGGTGTTCGTGCTGGCCAACGGGCTGGCCTGGCCGGCCGATGCCGGGCAACTCGACGCCCCCACGCTAGGGCAGTTCAATCACGCGCTGGAAGAGGTTTGCCAGGACCTGGCGCGCGCCATCGCCGAGGACGCCGAGGGCGCAGGGCACCTGGTGGTGCTGCGGGTGAAAGGCACCGCCGACGAGCACGCCGCGCGCGCCATCGCCCACCGGGTGGCGGAGAGCGCCCTGGTGAAGACGGCGGTGCACGGCGCCGACCCCAACTGGGGCCGCATCGTCTCGGCAGCCGGTTACGCCGGGGTCAAGTTCCGCGAGGAGGATGTCTGCCTGGAGGTGGACGGCATCCCGCTCTTCCGCCAGGGTGAGCCGGTGGATTTCGACGCCAAATCCGTCAGCGCGCACATGCGGAACAACCGCAGGCTCACCTTCACGCTGACAGTGGGTGAAGGCCCCGGGCATTGCACCTTCTACACCTGCGACATGACCGAAGAGTACATCCGCCTGAACGCCGATTACACCACCTGATCGGTGGCGTTCGGGAGGATGCCGTTGCTGCTGGGGAGGATGCCATGGCGGCTTTCCGGAAGGTTATGTCCGTCGCGCTGCTCTGGTTGGCCTGGATGGCCGGGCCTGCCGCCGCGGAAACCCTGGTGGTCTGTTCGGCCGCGACGGACAAGACCCTGGTGGTGTTCAGGTTTGATCCCGCCCGGGGATCGCTCACCGAGTTGTCACGCCAGGCGCTTCCCGGGGAACCAGCGGCGCTGCTGCCATCGCCGGATGGCCGAACCCTGTTTGTGACCTTGCGATCGACCGGCCAACTGACCAGCCTGCGGGTGGATGGTTCCACGGGAAAACTTACCCCGCTGCGGGTGGTGAATGCCGGGGCCGATCCCGCGCAGATCACGCTCGACAAGACCGGCTCCCACCTGCTCACCGCCTATTACGAGGCTGGCAAAATCAGCGCCCACAGGGTGTCTGGCGACGGGTCATTATCGGAGAAACCCGCCTGGGAAATCCCCACGCTTGAGAAGGCGCACGCGGTCTCCCTGGATCAAGCAGGCCGGTTGCTGGTGGTGCCACACACCGGCCCGAACACCATCTTCCAATTCCGCTATCAACCGGAGGGCAAGCAGCCTTTGCCCTTGGCCAAACCCCGGCTGGACCTGCCCGCCAACAGCGGCCCCCGCCACGCCGCCTGGCATCCCAAACACCCCATCGTCTACATCAACAACGAGCAGGGCTCCTCGGTGAGCGCCTACCGCTCTGGGCCGGACGGCCTTCAGCTCATCGAGGGATCCACCGTCTCCACATTGCCGGCCAACTTCCAAGGTGCCAACAGCACCGCCGAGATCGCCCTGCATGGCGGCGGTCGCATGCTGGTGGTTGCCAACCGCGGCCACGATAGCCTGGCGCTGATCCGCGTGGATGAATCTGGCACCAAACTCACCCCGGTGGGACACCACAAGACGGAAAAGACGCCCCGGTCGTTCTGCTTTGATCCCTTCGGCCGCTATGTCTTCACCGCTGGCGAATCTTCAGGGTATCTGGAAGTCAGCAAGGCCATGGCCGCAGGCGAGAATGGGGCGACGGAAAGCCTGAAACCGCTTGGCCGTGTGCGGGTGGGGGACAAGCTGTGGTGGGTCACCGCGTTCGAGGCCCCCGCGGCGAATGCCGGGGCCTTTCCCGACATTTTGGCCCAGACGGAGGCGCCCCCGAAACTCGCCGCCGACCATAAAGCGACTGGCAAGGGGGAAGTTTGGTGGAAATGGCCGCTGACTGGACTACCCCTGCTTGGGTCGCTAGGCGCACTTTTCGGCTACCGGAAGCGACTGCGGCTCGCGCGGCTGATGGAGGACCTGCCCACCTCCAAGGCCCATGGGGTGTTCATCGGCCTGGTGCAAGTGGAGGGCACCGCCGAGGCGGAGGAGCCGATCACCACCTACATGGAGGGGAAGCTGTGCGTCCACCATGCCTGGTCGGTGCAGGAAGAATGGAAACGGATAGTTGTTGAGACCAAAACCGACAGCAACGGCAAAACCTACACCCAGACACGGACGGAATCAGGCTGGACCACCGTGGCCGAAGGCGGCGGCTCGATCCCGTTTTTCCTGAAGGATGATTCGGGCACGGTGCGAGTGTGCCCTGAAGGCGCGCGGATTGAACCGGTCACGGTTTTCAATGTCACCTGCGGGACCGACAGCAACCTCTACTTCGGCCTTGGCCCCAACCGGATCATCCCCAATAGCACCCAGCGGCGACGCTTCACCGAAACAGCCATCCCGCTGCACGCACCCATCACCGTGGTGGGCCAGGCCCGCGTGCGCGAGGATGTGGCGGCACCGGAAATCGCCGCCGACAAAACCGCACCGCTGTTCCTGATCACCACGCGGAACGAGAAGCAGGTGCTGGGCAGTTTCCGGTGGGCACGGATCGGGTTTTTGGTGCTGGGCTCCGTGCTGGTAACCGGTGGCGTGTTCCTTTGGCATGTCATGAGCGGCAACAAACCGGGCACACCCGGCTTCAACCCGTGGATCTTCGCGCCCGCCCTGGCCGCCTTCTGGTGCTTGGCACTGGTGATGTACGCGTGGCAGATGTTCAACAGCATGGTGGACCTGCGCAACCGGACCGACCGCGCCTGGTCGCTGATCGACATCGAGCTGAAACGCCGGGCCGACCTGATCCCGCCGCTGATCGCCTGTGTGCAGGGTGTCAACGCCCATGAGCGCAGGGTGCAGGAAACCGTGGCCCGCCTGCGGGCCCAGGCAAATGCCTCCGCCGAGGGT
>JAFMJU010000238.1 GCA_017853285.1 Gemmataceae bacterium | reverse complement strand
TCCTCCCAGGCGATGGCGAGGTATATCATATCGAAACCGTATTCCGGCACGGCAGAAGGGTTTGGTCAAGTTGTGCCCGGTCCCTGGTTTGTGGGATGCTGTCGTGAGTGGGGAAGCTCTTGACCTTTTGGTTTCTTGGGCCTCCCCGGGTTGATGTGTGGCCCCAATTTCCCAATGCTTGAATCGGGTTGCGATATCCCGATCTGCAATTGATCCAGGGTACTCGCCATTTGGACGCGGACGCCGGATACCAAATCCTCGATAGCCTGCTGAGCCGGTTGGAGCCCACTGCCAAACTGGTTTCCGGGAGGGTGGTTCGCCGCCTTCTCGTCCGATTGAGGGATTTGGATGGGTTGGCCCTGCTGGTGCCCCACGGTTGGGGCCTGGCGGTTCGAAGCCGCGACGCGCTGCACCATGCAACCGCCCAGGAATTGATGGTCTCCGGCCAAGGACAGATTCCGGAGTGGTTGTTGCTGATCGCCAGGCCATCACCGGGCACCATCGCTGCCTGGAGTGAATTTGAACTGTACGACTGGTTGAAGGGGCGCCTTGTCCATTTGGCCGCGGACCGTGCCTTTTCCCAGAACCGTCCAGAAAACCATGAGGGTTGGTTGGCCTTCGGGGAATCCCTGGATGAGCGGGTATGGGAAGAGGTGATGGGGGTATTGGCCGAGGAAAAACGGTTGATACCCGGAGCCAAACCTTGGGAAGAGCGCGAGGAATTCCTCTCCACCGCGCTGGAATTGTCCCTCGTGGATCCGGATGCGATCCAGTGGTGGTTCCCCTCGGTCGACCCCAAAACCATCGATGCCTTGTTGTGGCGGCATTCGTTCCTTGAGGGGCCACGGGAACTTGCCCTGAGATTGGACGGATTGCGTGTGCCGGTTCCTGATTCGCCGGTGACCTTACCCTGCGCGGCCAGCCAGGAATTGGCGGCGAGGCTGGCGGCGCGATTTTCCACCGATATCCTTCACCCATTGTCCAAAGACAAGTTGGCGCGGGCTTTGGCTCCGGTTTACAGGTTGGCCGGTACCGGGGCGCCGGTGGCGCGGTCCATTTTGGAGGATGTGCGGCAGGCGGTTTCCCTGGCCGGAACGGCACTTGAAAAAGTGGATGCTTTCCGATGGTTGTTGTCCCTTGGCAGGGAGCCCTTCAGACGGGAATTGCCATATTCCGGTTGGCTGATGGCCATCCGGTCCATCCGGGCCGCCGCGGTCCAGGTGGGCAAAATCGGATTGTCGGCGGGCGAGACCCGGGATCTGCTCCACCAGTTGCACCTGTGCGAGGATGGTGCGCGTGAATCCATCCGTCGTCTCGTGGGGCCTGTGGTGGAATCGGCCTTCCGGAAGGTGGGCCTTGTCCCCGAACGGGTGCTGGAGGGATTAGCCTGGCGCCAGGTGGTGGACGAATTGCTTGACCGCCTTGCCAAACGGGGCGAGATAGCCCTGGGGGACCTGCGCGACGCACTGGCGAGCCATCGCATGAAGTTGGCCGATCTGGAAGGGCCGGCGGAATGGTTGAAGGGCGATCTGCTGCTGCGCGCCGACCGGAAACTGGCCGCCGACCTGCCTGGTGCCTATCGGCCGGGCGAGATTTACATGCGCGGCTTGCAGCGCCTGAGCTCGCTTTTTTATGGCAACCCACCAGGGCGGGCACTGTTCCTGTACCTGTTGTTTCCCTTGGCCATTGTTTATGTGGCATTCAAGGGAGTCCAGGAACTGGTGAACCTTGCAATGGCGGTCACCGGACACAAGCGGTTTTTGCTGGAGGTTCTGGGTGAGCAGATTTCAGGATCATCCTGGCTGCCACTGCAGGTGGAGCTGGACGAGAAGAAATCAGAACTCATCCTGGGTAACAGCCTGGCCTATCTGGGAGTGGGGGCCTTTGTGTCCCTGCTCATCTACTCACCCCTTGCGCGAAAACGGTGCGCGAGGATCCTTTGGAAAGTGGGGGTGGGTCTTCATCGACTGCTGGTGGACCTTCCAGGCCTATTTTTCAAGGGGGTCCGGTGGTTCATCCGCCTTCCGTACATCCGGCAGATTTACCAGCACGGGGTCAGGCCGGGAGCCGAAGCGCTGGTGGCCATGCTGGTTCTCCGGTATGCGGGGTGGCTGCCGCCGGCCGGGGACGGGCTTTGGTTCTGCGTTTTCTCGGCTCTGGTCGCTCTGTTTCTCTCCTCCCCCTGGCGATTGGTGGAGGAGGCGTTCATGGATATGTTCGCCTGGGCCTGGAACCATTTGGGGCTGGCGCTGATCCTGGCGATATTTGACTGGATTGTTGTGTTTTTCCGCTGGCTGATGGAGGTGGTGTCGCTTTGGTTGCGGTCATTGGAGCGTTTGCTGTTGCAGCCGCCTTCTGGCAAACTATCCAGCCTGGTTGCACGCGGTTTGGCCAGCATCCTGATCTCGCCATTCATCTACATCATCCGCGCGGTTTTGCTGATTTTTGTCGAGCCGCAGGTCAATCCGGTCAAGCATTTTCCGGTTGTGACCGTGGGCCACAAACTGATGCTGACCATGGCTCCCGGTATCGCCTCGAGTATTTCCGCCAGCACCGGCAAAAATTACCTTGAGGTGCTGGCCACGGTCACGTTTGTTCTGACTCTGATTCCCGGATTCATGGGTTTTCTGGTGTGGGAACTGAAGGAGAATTGGCGTCTGTACCGCGCCAATCAACCGCGGTTCCTCCGTCCCGTGGTGGTGGGTGGGCATGGTGAGTCCATGCGGGGAATGCTTGCCCCGGGATTCCATTCAGGCACCTTGCCCAAGCTGTACAGGCGACTGCGGAGGGGCGGGGCTGTCTCCCGAGCCGTGCTGGCGGAGACCCTTCACCACGATTATGCATTGATTCGGGATTTTTTCAGGCAAGAACTAGTGGATGTTTGGAGGCTATGCCCTGCAGGGCCGGAAATGGTCCTTGAAAAACTGGAGGGTGGCCCCCAGCGTGTCCATGCACGCCTTGGCATCGGGGACTTGGGTTTCCTCGAAGTAACCTTGGCCTGGCGGGGCTGGTGGATGGAGGCCCTTGCCCATCGTTCGGATCTGGGGCCGAGCCTGAATGCCCGGTTGGATTTGTTGGTGGAGGGCTTGTGGCACAAGTCTGGAGCGCTTCTTTCCCGGGCCGATTGGGAGAGATTCATTCCCGGCCTGGTGGCGCTCAAATCCGAAAGTGGTGTGATTCGGGTCTTCAACCGCGAAGGGCACCATGCGGATTACCCAACCGATGGGGTCGGGTGGTTGCGGCCGAACCGGGCCGGTTGGCCATCGGTGAAGCCCCGTGAGGTGCTTGTGCCCTTCCGCCCATTTTCTTACGCCGATTGGGATGCGGCATGGGAAAAGATGGCGGTTGAAGGCACGGAAACCTTTGCCGGTGCCTGATTATCCCCTGGCATTGAGCGCCTGAAGCGGATCTTCGCTGATGTTCACCCACACATGAACATGGGGTGATCCGCGGAAGTGCCAGACAAAGGCGGGCCCCTCAAGGCGCCAATTGTCCCAAACGCGGTCGTTGCCGATGTCGCCCGACTGGTAAAAAATGATGCGGCAGGCATCCAGTCCGCCACGCTTTTCCAGACATGCCCGAACCTTGTCCCTGTCCTCGGTGCGGAACGGTTCCATCAGGTTGGCCAGAACCAACCCAAGGTGATTTTTCTGGGCCGCGGTCATGTCCGTGACGGCCAGGCCCGGGATTTCCGCCTTATCTTTGCGAAAACTGACCGCGGCCTCGGCGGGGGCCTTGGCAACCAGGGCCTCCTTTTGTTGATCCTGGGTCAGCATCGGGAAAAGGCGATTGGCAAGCAACGCCTGCGACCAGAAAACATTTCCCGGGTGATCCGCCTTTTCATTGAAGCTTTGGCCCGCGTGGCCGTAAAAAATGGGGCCCCCGAAAGCTGCCTGGGGCAAACTGCCGCCGTCGGCTCTCAGGGTGAGGTGCCGGCCTGTCAGCACCATCTGGAATTTGTCCTGGGGTTCTCCAAAAAATGCCAGGCTCAGCTCATTGCCCCAAGGCTTGCCTTCAGTGTCATCCTTCAATTGTTGGAGAAATTTGGGAAGCCAGGAGGGGGCGACCAACTGCTCGAACACCTCGCGCGCCAAGGTTTGTTGCGCGGCCGAGTAAAAGTCGGAGCGTATGTGTGCCGGGGTGACTTGCCAATTGTTGGAGACAAAAGTCCGCAGGAGCCCGCGGTCCTTGTCCTGATGATCCCATGAAAAGGCAATGGTCCGTTTCTGCTCCGGGCTGAGGGTTCGGAAAAGCCGGGCGGCCGCCTCTTCCGCGCCGCTTTTCATGGTGGGGGGTGCAGCCAAAAGGGGACGGCTTGCCGTTAGGACGGAGGCCGCCAACGCCGCCGCGGCCAAAAAGCCACGGCGGTCGCAATTGGCTTGTCCGGGAAGTCGGTTCAGGGGAGTCATGGCCAATCCTCCAAGGGGGCGGTAACAACCGGAAGACAGTTTAAAAAAGCTTCATGCCTGGATTGCCGGGCGGGTGTAGAGTCAACGAACGATTCGAGTTTGAGGTTAGGCATGACCTTTGCCCAAGCCTAACCGGAGTTGCGGGCGGTGACCAGTTGTTGGAAGGGAAAAATAATGGATATGACGCCCGGATTACCCGCCATTCTTCAGTCGGTGTTTGGCCACGCCATTGAGCGGGATGCCTCCGATATCCACCTGATGCCAGGCTTGGTGCCATTGGTACGGGTCAATGGAAGGCTGGTCCATGCCCCGGTGGGTCCATTGTCGACGGGTGACATGGACTTGTTGCTGGGGCAACTTGTTTCCCCGGATGCCCGGGAGAAATTACGGTTGGAAAAGAACCTCGATACAGCCCTGACGGTGCCATGGGGTGCGGAGGGTGAACGCAGGTTTCGAACCAATTTTTTCCATGCCACCGGGCTGGTCGGTGCGTGTTTGCGACTGATTCCACCGGCTATCCCGTCGATGGAATGGGCCGGTTTTCCTGGCAACCTCGCGGAGCGATTGGCTTCCATTCGCGATGGGCTTGTCATCTTCACCGGGCCGACCGGTTCCGGAAAATCCACCTCCCTGGCTATGCTTGTCGATCGCATCAACCGCGAGGGCGGGAACCGCATCCTGACTGTCGAAGAACCGGTTGAATATCGCTTCTCACGGTGCGAGGACTCCCTGGTCACCCAGCGGGAGGTGGGGACCGATGTGCTGACTTTTGCCGACGGGTTGAAATATGGCCTGCGGCAGGACCCGGATATTATCCTCGTTGGCGAGGTGCGGGACCGTGAGACCGCGCAGATGGCGTTGAGTGCCGCCGAGACAGGTCACCTGGTTCTAACCACCCTCCACACCCGGGATGCCAAGGGTGCTGTCAGCCGTTACGCCGACCTCTTTCCCCAGGATCTGCAAAAGGACATACGCTCCCAGTTGGCATTGGGTTTGAGAGTGGTGGTGGCCCAGCGGCTGTTACCTGATGCCGGCTCCGGGGGAAAACGGCACCTGGCCCTGGAAGTTTTGTGGAACACCAACCCAATCGCCAGCGGCATCCGCCAAGGCAAATTGGAGTCTCTCGACAATTATCTGCTGACCGGAAAGGAGGAGGGAATGGTCAGTTTCGACGAATCGATCCGGCAACTTTTGAGAGCGGGCAAAATCTCACGCGAGGTGGCGGAGCGGAATGTGCGGGAGCCTTCAATGTTGGCCCGCTGAACCTAAGCTGTTTGGCTGGCTAAGGTTGTGCGAGATTGCCCGATGGTCTTGCCGCGGAGGGTAGGGCATGGGTATCTCCTTGCGGCCCGGGTGGAGTGCGCTTGGAGTTGGTCCGGGCAATAGGTGATCGGGGCCACCCATGGTTTTGGCGGGCTGGATGTTGTTGATGCTGGTGGAGGTTACCCCCCACCAGGCACCCGGTTTGGGGCCCCCGCTTTTGGGGCCCGGGGCAGGAGGCCAGCCGGCCCCGGTGTCTCCCCTGGAGGGAAGTCCCGGGCTGTCACCGGCACCCCCGGGATCTCCTTTGTATCCCCTTGTTCCAGTGCCAGGCCAACCGGGGCCGTTGGATTCAACGGTTCCAGGGGCCACACCGCCTCCCGGATATTCTCCGCCTCCCCTGTTCGCGGCACCCAGCGGCCCAGACCCCTCCGTTCCACCCTGGATAAAACCCAAGGTCGAACCTGCCTGGCAGCAACTCGGGCCGGACGGAAAGATGTGGTTCGGTGTGGATGTGGGCATCGTTTATCCGGCTGTTGGCCAGCACCTTCAGGGCACGGTCACTTATCCAACCGGGGTACAGGTGCCTGTCATAGTGCCCCAGGCCCCGCTCGATTGGACCGCGATGCCCACGCTTCAGTTGGGGTACCATTCACCGGAAAACCGGGGTGACTACGCCATCCTTTGGCGTATGGTGGCATCCAGCGGGCAGGCGCCATTTGTGGTGAACAACCTGCCCACCACCACCACCAGCGAGTTGAGCCTGA
>JAFMJU010000237.1 GCA_017853285.1 Gemmataceae bacterium | reverse complement strand
CGAGTTGGTCCAAGCTGGCCAGGGAAGCTGTGGGCTTCTGCACCATCGGTCCTCCTGGTGATCCCAGGGGCTCCGGGCTCAGTGCAAGGTTGTCCAGGTCGTGCGTGCAGACCTTGCCCGGTTGATGGCCCAACCCGTCGCAGATGAAAGTGTCGATCACCCCGTCCCAGTTGGGAAGGATTTTGGCATAGATGGGTGTGAGATCACCGGGTTTCCCCACCACCCCATCTATCGCCCCGGTCTCAGGTTGGAGGGTGACGGCAAGGGTGTGCCAAACACCCGGTTCTATGGCGCGGATCACCTTCCATCCATCCGCCTGACGGATGGCGAACTGGTTGGTGGAAAGGGAGAAATCGATGGCGGTGGACTCAATGACACCGCGCCCAAAATAGAAACGGCAAGCCCCCGGTTGGGCGGGCTCAGCCAGGGTGCGAAAATCAATCGCCAGGTGCATCGATTGGCCAGGCCGTTTGCGCATGGGGCGGGGCAAAACCATGCGGATTCCATCGTTGGGCAGGCTGGCAGCCATGCGCACGCCCTGTTTGCCCGGTGGATGGATATGCGCGAAAGGGCTTTGAGCCTCGGGAGAGACCGTGTTGGCCCCCATGGCTAACCAGGGTTTGCCGGGTGCCTTTCCGGTGGGCTGGGATTCAAAACCAAGGTCCGGGCCGCCTGCCCATTCCGTGCCATCCAGGGCGGCCCTTTGGCTTTGCAGCATTTCCACCCTGGCCCGGGCGGCGGAGATTTGCGCGGCTTGCTGGTCATCCAGTCGTTTGGCTTCCGAAGGGGGAACCAATGGGGCCAAGTTGGCTGGCTGCTTGTGTTCTTCCCCGCCGGGAAAGCTGATCAGGCTGCTTTGAAAAATACCGTATAGGGCGTAATAATCCCGCATGCTCACCGGGTCATACTTGTGGTCATGGCAGCGGGCGCACCCAAGGCTAAGCCCCAGGACGGACCGACCTACCGACTCGATGAGATCCGCGATATCCAAATGTTGAAAATCTGCATTGGGGGCGTATCCATACCGCTTGCCAACCGCCAGGAAGCACGTCGCCACAACCCCCTCGGCGTACTGGGTTGGGGAAAGGTCGTTGATCAGGTCGCCGGCGATTTGCTGGCGGATGAAATGGTCGTAAGGCATGTCTGCCTGGATGGCATCAATCACCCAGTCGCGGTAGCGGTATGCCTCCGGCGTGGGGTAGTCGGCCCCATCGCCGGCAGTGTCGGCATAACGCGCCACATCCAGCCAGTGCCTGCCCCAGCGTTCGCCATAACGCGGGCTGGCCAGCAACCGGTCGACCACCTTGGCATAGGCCCCAGGCGAGTTGTCGGACAGAAAGTTGGCAATCTCCTCCGGGGTTGGGGGCAGGCCGGTCAAATCCAAAGTCACTCGCCGCAAGAGGGTGCGCCGGTCGGCGTCAGCCACCGGGGAAAGCCCGTTCTTCTCCAGTTGCGAGAGGATGAAACGGTCGATATCAGTTTTGGCCCACCCCTTGTCTTTGGTTTCGGGAGCGGAAACTTTCCTGACCGGCTTCAGGGACCATAGGTTCTTCCCAAACGCCATCACATCGCCGATTACAGGGGCTTTGGAAGGCCCCGGCCAAACGGCCCCTTCCCGCACCCATCGCTCCAGGTGAGCGATCTGCTCAGCGGGCAGTTTCTTACCGCTGGGCATCTTGAGTTCGCCGGAGTGCCGGACCGCGCGGATCAGCAGGCTATCCTCCGGTTTGCCCGGAAGAATGGCTGGCCCGGACTCGCCCCCCTTCAGCAGGGCCGCCCTGCTGTCGACCCTCAATCCGCCTTGCTGTTTTTTGTCATCGTGGCATTTGGCGCATTGGCTGGTGAGGAGCGGGCGGACATTGTTTTCAAAATGGTCCTCCACCGGACCCGCCCATGCCCGCGGCCAGACCAAGAGCAAGGCGATCCATGCCAGCGCCCGGCTCATGCCAGAACCCCCCGAACAGTCTCCCCCGCCACATCGGTCAGACGGTAATCCCGCCCGGCATGGCGATAGGTGAGTCGCTCATGGTCGAAGCCCATCAGGTGCAGGATGGTCGCGTGGAAATCGTGCACATGCACTCGGTCATCCTGCGCGCGCATGCCGTGCTCGTCGGTGGCCCCGTGGACAACCCCGCCTTTCACCCCGGCTCCGGCCAGCCAGGAACTGAACGCCCAGTTGTGGTGCTCGCGCCCCTTGGCATCGGCGGTGTTGTTGAAGGGAGTGCGGCCGAATTCGGTCGTCCAGACCACCAGGGTGTCTTCCAGCATGCCCCGGTTTTTAAGATCGCGCAGCAAGCCGGCGATCGGCTGGTCCACATTCTTTGCCAGCCTCTGATGGTCCATCATGTCGCCGTGCGAATCCCAGTTGCCCGAGGATCCGGTGTCGATAAGCTCGACAAACCGCACGCCTCGCTCCACCAGTCTGCGGGCCACCAGACACTGCCAGCCAAAGCCGGATGATTGGCCGCGCGACATGCCGTAGAGGTTGAGGGTTCCATCGGTTTCCCGCGAGAGGTCGAAGGCCTCCGGCACCGCCATCTGCATGCCAAACGCGGTTTGGAAGGAGCGGATCCTGGCGGCAAGGGACGGGTCCTCCCCCCGGGCCAGCAGATGCCTGCGGTCGATTTTGCCAAGCGCGCGCAGTTGCGCCTCCTGCTGATTGACCGGCAGGGCTGGTTTCACGTTGGCCACAGGTTCGGCACCTGGCACGACCAGCGTGCCCTGATGGGCCCCAGGCAGGAAATCACTGGCGTAAACTTGGGTGCCGGCGTAGGTTTGCGCCGGGGCGATCACCACAAACGATGGCAGGTTATTGTTTTCGGTGCCCAAACCATAACTGATCCAGGAGCCGATGCTGGGCCGGGCGAAGGCGAACGAACCGGTATGCATGCCCAGCGTGGCGTTGTAGTGGTTGGAATGATCCGTGTGCATCGAACGGATCAAGGCGATGTCTCCCATGCGGTGGCGCACATGGGGAAACAGGTCGCTCACCTCGATACCCGTGGCCGGATCGGGCCGGAAGGTCCATTGGGGTTTCTTCAGGAAGATGCGCTCATAACCGGGCCGGTCCTTGATTTCCGGGTGGTCGAGTTTCACCTCCTTGCCCACATCAAGCGTGAGCTTGGGTTTGGGATCGAAGGTGTCCACATGGGACACCCCGCCCGTCATAAACAGGAAGATCACCCGCTTGGCCTTGGGGGTAAAATGAGGCGTCTTGGGGGCCAAGGCATCCGCGGTGGAAGAATCTCCCCTGGCAAGCATCGGCTGAAGAATGCCCGCCATCAACGGGCTGCCCGCCACCAGGCTGCGAATGGTTTGCCTGCGGCTGGGAGGTTTAGTCCACATACAGCACCTCGTTCGCCGCGAGCATCACGCCAAGCCAGCCGCGCCAGGCGGCGCCTTGGGCCAGGTCCGGGTAGCCAGCTAGGAAATCGGCCATGTCCTGCCGGTCCGCTTCCGAAGCGGGTCGGCAAAACAGCAGCCGACAACAGGCATCCAGCCTGGCCTGGTCGGTTGGCAAACCAGCCAGTCGCTTTTCCAGCCCGGTTATCCTGGCCCGGATGAACGGGTCATTCAGGAAATAAAGCGCCTGGGTTGGAACCGTGGTCGCCTCGCGGTTTGCTGTGCTGGCGTTGGGATCAGCACCATCAAACAGGGCCAGGAACCGGTCGCGCCGGTTTCGTTTCTGCATCTGGTAGATGGTCCGTTTGTTGGTCGGATACTCCGCGGCAAAGGGGCCATGCTGCGTGAAACTCCAGGAGCTTTCCGGCGGGAAGGGATGCGCTTCGCCGGGAGCGGAATCGAGTTCACCGCTCGCTGCCAGAAAACTGTCGCGAATTTCCTCGGCGGTCAGCCGCCGTCGCAAATGACCACGGAACAACCCGGAGGGATCACTGGCCACCGCCTGCTGTTGGTAGGTGGCGCTCAGGACCAGGAGCCTATGCGTGTTTTTCAGGCTCCAGCCGGATTGGACCAAGGTGGAAGCCAGATGATCCAGCAACTCGGGGTGGCTAGGCGGTTGGCCCCGGGTTCCAAAATCGCTGGGGGTGATGACAATCCCCTTGCCCATATGGTTTTGCCACAGCCGGTTGACCATCACCCGGGCGGTGAGCGGATTGTCCGGCGCAGTCAGCCAGTTGGCCAGCTCCAGCCTGCCGCTAGCCTGGCCGTTTTGGATTTTCTGGCCCCCCAGAATGTCTAGATTTTTTCGTGGTACGGTGTCCCCAGGTTTTTCGGGGTCTCCACGCAAGTGCAAACGGGCATCGGCGGGTTTGCCTTCAGCCACGGCGAAGGCCACGGGAATCTTGGCTTTTTCCGACTTCAGTTCCTTCAGGCGGGTTTCCAGCGCCGCCAATTCCCGGGTTGTTTCTGATTGACTGAGCAGGTCTTTGGCCCAATTGGGCGACAGCATCTGGTTGAGTTTCCAATTGACCCCGTCGAGGGGGGCTTTGTGGACATCCTGAACAAGGCCACGCAAACGGACGGTGCCGTCCAATGGGCTCAACCATCCGATGGCGACGGCTGAATCAGGCCCGGGATGCGCGAAAATCCCTTTGGCGGCCAGCGAGGTCCAGACATTCACCGGTTGGTTGGAAATGTTCAACAGAACAGCGGGGTTGTCCGTCAGTCGCCAAGCCAGCAGTTCGGGCCGGTTGTTGATGTTTCCCACCTTTTCGGGCAACAGGCGGGCCGTGCCTTTGTCAGCCAGCAGGAGCCATGTGTTGGGGTTACCATGGCGGTCCGCATGGGGATTGCTGGCGTGGAAATTTGATTGCAAATCCTCCAGTGACCACATGCGCCCGGTTTTGCCATCCGGAAGGATCTCCTCGACGGAAAGCTCCAACCGGGTGGTGTCGGCTCCATAGCCACCGTTGTTGCCGATGGTGAGGACCAGCGCCTCACCCTTTTTGACAGAAACAGCCCGCAGGTCGTTTTCTGGTAAAGAGACTGTGCCTCCCTCAGCCACCACGCCCGAGTCCAGTGCTTTGGAAAGGTTCGAGCCTTGCATGGCACTGGCCTTGGATTGTGCTTCCAGTTTGGCGGCCAGTTCCTTGTGGCGTGACTCCAGCCTGGTGATTTCGGCGTCGAGCGGTTGCACCATCCGGTCCCGATCGGCGGAGGACAGCAGGGGTACCAGATCGCGCGGTTGCTGTTTGGGCTCGCAACCAGGGAAGGAAAACGAGGTGCTGGAAAGGATGCCATACAGACCGTAGTAATCCTGCATGCTCAACGGATCATACTTGTGGTCATGGCAGCGGGCGCATCCCAGGGTGAGTCCGAGTATGCCCTGGCCCAGGGTGCCAATGGCGTCTTCCAGCGTGAGGTGGTGGTCCTTGTCGATGTCGTGACCGAATCGGCGGGCGATGGCCCAGTAGCCTGTCGCGACGATATGGTCCGAATATTCGCGCCCGGAGGATCCCTTGGCTAGAAGGTCTCCGGCCAGTTGCTCCCGCACGAAGCGGTCATACGGCATGTCGGTGTTCAGAGCGTCCACCACCCAGTTCCGGTAGCGCCACGCGTGTGGCAGAGGATGGTCGGAATTTTCGCCCGCGGTATCGGCGTAGCGAACCAGGTCCAGCCAATGCCGGCCCCAATGTTCCCCATAGGCCCGTGAGGCCAGCAGGCGATCCACCACCCGGGCGTAGGCTTCAGGAGAGTGGTCCCGCTCAAACGCCAACTGTTCTTCCGGGGTGGGGGGAAGTCCGGTCAGGTCATAGGTGACGCGCCGTAACAACATGGCTGGTTCGGCGGGTGGCAGCGGTTCCATGCCTGCGGCTTCCATCCTGGCGAGAATGAACGCATCCACCGCGTTGCGAGGCCAGCGAGTGTTTCGCACCGTTGGAATAGCGGGGCGGGTGACAGGCTGAAAGGCCCAATGTTTTTTGGGATCGGCTTTGGTGACTTTGCTGGATTGTCCCTTGGGCCAGGCGGCTCCGTCGGCCACCCAGCGTTCCATCAGGGCTATCTGGCTGTTTGGCAGCTTCTTGGAGGAAGGCATTTTCAGATCGCCATCATGGCGAATGGCCCGGATCATCAGGCTGGCATCCGGCTTGCCGGGAACCAGCGCGGGGCCTGAATCCCCGCCTTTCAAAAGGGCCTCCCGGCTGTCAAGGCGCAGGCCACCCTGTTGTTTTTTCTCCCCGTGGCATTTCAGGCATTGCTCGGTCAGCAGCGGGCGGATCTTTTGTTCAAAAAAGTCATCCGACGGGTTGCCCGCCTGAGCGCCAGTCGCAAAGGCAAACATCCAGAAAAGGAACCAAGCCGCCCTGAGGCCGGGGGGCGTATCCCCGTTGCCGGGCTTTCGGGGAAAAGGCATCTACGGGCTCCCGGAAAGTGGGAGAATCAGGCGGGTTTTTGCGGTGGCCCGGGCCTACGCAATCTTGCTCTTAGTTTAATCCCGGGATTGATCCGAAGCAATCGGCCGGGGTTTCAATCCAAGGCTACCACGAGGCATGTGACAT
>JAFMJU010000236.1 GCA_017853285.1 Gemmataceae bacterium | reverse complement strand
ATCCAACCCGGGACAAGTGAAAAGTGACGACCCTATTTGATGTTTATGATTTCCGCAGGGAGGAGGAACACAGGACCACCCTTGGTTTCCAACAATTGCGCGGCCGGCAGGGCAACCCTGCGCAATTCAGCGGGGAGGGTCTGTAGCATCCTGGACCAACTCAACCCAAACGCTGACGACTGCCTGACACCCAATTCAAAATCAAGCAGGTCTTCAATCACATTTCGGGGTTTGGGCAGCTTCAACAGTTCAGGTTTTTTGTCCCTGGGCAAATCAGACTGGTCCCTCACCCAAGCGATCGCGTTTTCCAAAGATCCCAACTCATCGACCAATCCATTCTCAAAGGCTTGCCTGCCTGTCCAGACCCGTCCCCCGGCCAACGATTTCATTTTTTCCAAGGTAAAGTCCTTTTTGCCAGCCTCCTGGCGGCCCTCAAGCGCCTTGGCCAGAAATTGGCCGTAGGTGCTTTCAATCAATACTGTCATGGCATTTCTTTCCGAGTCCGAAAACGGGTCACTGCCGGACAAAACCCCGGCGTTGGCACCCCGGCTGATCACCTCCGTGTGAAGGCCAACCCGCTTCAGGACAGGACCATATGCCAACTTTCCACCAAAGACCCCGATTGAACCCGTGATGGTGGATGGATCGGCGAATATCCTTTTCGCCGCCATGGCGATGTAATAGCCCCCGCTGGCTGCGACTCCCCCCATGCTTGCCACCACGGGTTTTTTGCAACGCTTCAATTCAGCCCACATCAGGTCGCTTGCAAGGGCGGAACCGCCGGGGCTATCGACACGAAGGACTATTCCCTTCACGGTGGGGTCCTCGTCAGCCTGGCGGATAGCCTCCACGATCGTGTCGCTTCCCACCTTGGAACCACTTAGACCCGCACCGCTTTTTCCGGTATCAATTTCGCCCACGGCGAAAATAACCGCAATGCGCGGCTGTTTGCCGGCCTTCGCCTTGGGTGGGCTCAAGGCCTTCAGCAAAGAAAATGGATTGGAAAAATCAATTTCCTCGGCTTTGACCTTGCCGTAATCCGCGACCACCTCGGCGCTCGCGCCGCCCGCCCACTCCCGTGCATGGTCCTTGGCTCCGGCCAGGTAACCGACCTTGTCAACCAATCCAGCCTCCACCGCTGCCCTGGCAGTCAATGGGGCCCTGTCGATTGTCGCCCTCACCTTTTCCAACGAAAGTCGTTTTGCGCTCCTTGCCTTGACAACCCGCTCCACGATGGACCTGTCATAAAAATCATCCAGCATTTCAGCCATTTGGCGCTTGGCAGGCTCGCTCAGGCTGGTCCTCGTGTAAGGCTCCACGGCCGACTTGAAATCCCCGACTTTCAGGAAGTCGGCCCTCACACCAAGCAAATCAAGGATTTCCTTGTAGAAGTAAACCTCGCTTCGAACACCCAGCAACATCATCCAAGCTGATTCGGGCATCCAAAATTCATCGGCGCAAACCCCGATCAATACATCCTTGGATTCGCCGCTGGCGGTATAAGCCAGGATTTTTTTCCCCTTCTTGCGAAAGGAATCCATTGCCTCCTGGATCTCGTCGACCAAGGCAAACCCGCACTCGATGCCATCCAGTTCCAAGAACAAGGCCTTTATCGAAGCATCGTCCGCAGCCTTGAGAATCCTCTCACGGATCACCAAAAGATTCGTATCCGCCTTGGGTGACTCGGGCCCGACATTTCCATCCGTGATCGAACCAGCAATACGGATGTGGGCAACCTTAGCGCCTGCAGTCTTGTCACCTTCTTTTTTTGGTTCCTCACCAGCGAATCCGGAACCCCACACGCCAAAGGCCAAAACCATCAAAGCCAAGCTGCCAAAAGGAATGCGTTGCTGGATTCCCTGAAATAATGATTTCATGATTTGAAACCCCCGAGTTTCCATTTGGATCCGCCCTTCCCCATCCAGGCTTCCATCAAGAGGATGATCCTAGGCAATCCTTGATAGCACAGTCAAGCACCCCTTAGGACAACACCCTGCGTGGCTGGCCGATCACAGGTGAGGCAAGCCCTGATTCACAAAGCCATTAAGCCCTGTTAGGCTTGACGATCATCAGGCCCAAAGGAATGGTCCATGAAAAGAATTACGCATGCTGTCTTGATTTGTTTTTTCATGCTGTTTGCCCGGTCCATTTATGCCCAAGGATTGGAACCTCCTCTTCTACCGGGTGCGGCTCCTCCCATTCCCTCAGCTCCTGCCACGGGTACCGCAAGCCCTCCTGCGGCAACCATGCCGGAGGGCACCTACAATCCGGTCGATCCCCCGGTGCCACAGGTACACTTGCGGGTTCGTGTTCCCGCCAGGGTTGCACCCGGCGGGGAGCTGACCTACACCCTCACGGTTGAAAATTCATCCCTGGTGCCCGCCCACCGTGTCCGTGTCCGAAGCAGTTCGCCAACCAGTTCCAAGTTTTTGCGCGCGGTCCCCCAACCGGAAAACGAGGGGCAGGAACTGGTCTGGAATCTCGGCACACTTCAGCCCGCGGCGAAAAAAACAATCACCCTCACGGTGGAAGCGGATGGCACAGGGGATGTGGATCACACTGCCCGGGTATCTTTCGAGCATGGCGAAACAACCAAAACCCGTGTCGCATCAGCCATGCAAATCCTCAAGCGGGGCCCCTCCCAGGCCCAAGTTCAGGACACATGGACTTACACTCTCGACATCCAAAACACAGGGCAAACCCCCCTTGCGAACCTGAAAGTGACGGACATTCTACCGGAAGGGCTTGATTTCCTGACATCGCAGCCATCAACAAAAGGCGAAAACCCTTTGACCTGGACTTTGGACAAACTGGAGCCCCAGCAGGTTCGGCGTATCGAATATCAAGTTGCAGCGAAAAAACCTGGCACTTATGACACCAAGGCCTCGGTTTCTATAGCGGGTGGCTCCAAACGCGAGGCCAGTTGGAAAACGGTGGTTTCGGAACCCAAGTTGGACCTGATACTTGCCGGCCCGGATTTTCGCGCTGTGGACAGACCCGCCACCTTCCACATCACTGTCACCAACGATAGCAACACCACGGCCCAGAATGTCCGCCTGTCCACCAAGATGGCCCAGGGAGTCACCTTTTTGGCAGCGAGTTCAGGAGGAAGGGAATTTCAAGGGGAGGCGCGTTGGGATTTGGGCATTTTGCAACCGGGTCAACGGAGATCCGTCAATTTTGTGGTACGGGCAGGGAGCCCCATGAAACTGATCCAAAGGGTCGAATTGACCGCCGACAAGATGGGACTCGGCCTTCAAGCAGAAAAAACCACAACCTTTAGCGGAAAAGACCCCGTGGTCATCGAACTGGACAAAAGCATTGATCCGGTCGAATTGGGAGAGCCGGGAACCTACACGGTGCGATTGATCAACCGCGGGACCGCCACAATCAATAATCCCGGCCTGGTGGTGACGATGCCCGAGGGATTCGGCCAAGTGGACGGTAAGGGCCCCACACAAGCCAGCAAAAACGGCAACGCTATCAGCTTTGGGCCTTTGGCTCGTCTGGAGCCTGGGCGCGAGGCGGTTTACTCCATTACCGCCACCGCAAAACAGCCAGGCCCAGGAAAAATCCAGATTGAAATGACGGGATCACTGGACGGTGGTGCCCCAGGCCCCAAGTTACAGGAGGGGGTTCAGATTCTCCCCTCAAAAACTATCCCGAGCCGTTGATCGTCCATTGGCTTCCGGGTTTATTTTTGCACGACCAATGCACGCCAATGCCGGGCTTGGTTGTTGACATACCGTTGGGCCGCCACGGAGTTGAGATCAGACCGGTCTTCGATCGTGACTTTGCCATTTGCTTTTTTTGCCAGATTCTCCTCGGGGCGAAGCATGCCGCGGCCCGCAGCAACTCCACTAACCAAGCCCATGCCAACCAAGGTCAACCAGAATGCTTTTGCCAACATAATTTGCTCTCCCAGAGAGGGTAGATACGGTTTACCGAATCTGCCTCCCGAGACTTTTAAGCAAAAGGGATGCCCAATCAAAATTATGCTGCAATTCGAGAAGGGCCCGTTAGCCAGCCCCCTCATTTAGCCCAGATCGACAAACTGAAGCTGTCCATACAAAATATCTTTGTAAATTTTACCGGAAACCTGCCAACATTTTGCTCCTTCCAATTCTCAGAACATCTCTGTTAATCGCCACGCAAAACATGCCTTTCCAAATCATCCTGCCTGGCTGGCCAAGCAATCAAATCGGGAATCGCTTCCTGCAACCTTTGGGCCATACGAACCATTGCAAAACGCTCGGAGGTGTGATGGCCCAACAAAATTACGCTTAGACCAGACTGGAAGGACTCCAGCTCCTCGTGGTATCGCATTTCGCCGGTCAGAAACAAATCCGCCCCTGCAGCTATCGCATCCTGGGCCCAAGATCCCGCAGCCCCACAGCCGATTGCCACCCGATTTACTTTCTTTTCCTTTGCGCCAAGCAACTGGATTTGTTTTCCTCCGAACAATCGATGGCATTTTTCCACAATCTCAAACGCAGTTTGCCCAGAAGGCAGGCTACCAATCCTGCCCTCGCCCAGGAGGCTTGGTTCTGGCAAAAGGGGAACCAAATCAAATGCCGGTTCCTCGTAGGGGTGGTTGGCACGCAATGCCTCCACGATTCGGGTCAAGTTTCTTTGCTCGGCCAAAAACTCCACTCGCAACTCCGGGACCACTTCTCTTTTTCCAACCTGGCCAATCGTCGGGTTGGCACCCGCACCTGGAAGGAATGTGCCGCTTCCGGGATGCCAAAAACTGCATTCGGTGTAATTGCCGATGACTCCCGCCCCGGCTGCAAACAGGCCCGTGCTGAGTTTTTCCAAGGCGTTTTCCGGAACAAAGACCACCAACTTGAACTTTCCGGCTTCCTCACGCGGCTTCAAGGGCTTTACTTTTTCCAAACCAATTTTGGCGGCGATTTGATCATTCACACCACCGAAGGCACTGTCATGAGCAGTGTGTGGGCTGTAGACGGCGATTTTTTTCTCAAGCAACCGGAGGAGGTTGCGGCCTTGAACGCTGTCTGCCGTTAGTTTTTTGACAGGGCTGAACAGCACCGGATGATGGCTAACAATCATCCCAGCCCCGGACTCAACCGCCTCATCCACCACCGAACGGGTCACCGTCAGGCAAGTGATCACAGAGCGGATTGTTTCAGCTTTGTTCCCTAGAATTAAACCGACATTGTCCCACGCTGCGGCCAACTTGGGTGGCCACCATTTCTCCATGCAATCGACCACCGAACGGACGGTCGCCATGCTTACCCCCGACTCCCAGCCCAACGCTAGCGTGGCTGAATTCCAAGCAGATTGAATTCTGGAACATGGAGATCCACCAGAATCGGCTCGGGAGTCTGGGCAATCGCCACATTCCCCGCTTTGTCCTTCACGGTTAACCGCATGAAGACGCTGGGGGGCACCTGAGGGGGAACCAACCAAAGGTATTTGCCCGTGTTGGCAATTTCCCCTTCAGTGACAGAATTCCATGGCCCGTCCCGCCTTTCCGCCCATTCCAACTGGACAGGCTGCTGGGCCAGGTTGCGATCACTTGCCTTGTAATTGATCACCAGGGCTTCCCGACGATTGGGATCAGCCACCACATTCAAAAGGCTGGCGTCAGGGTGCGTTGAATCCAGTTCCACCCGAATCTGTGGGGATTCACCCCGCTGGGGGGCGGGACGCCCCAACCCGGCTTTGCTCTTCACCACCAAGGTGAAACCATGGACCACACCCTCCTGAGTCAAAGGCAGCATCACACTGAAACGCTGGGCCCCAACCCCTGCGGCCTCGCTGGGGGAAATGGTCACCGGTTCAGTCGCCACCAGCGACCAGTTCAAACCGTCGTCCAAAGTGGCGTAAACTTCAGCCGCACCCACACCGGATGAACCGGTTTTGGTCACCTCGTATTCCAGGCGAACCTGCCGCCTGTTGACTACCTGAACAGGCTTTCCGGAACTCCCCATACGACTCATGGATCCACCGATTGCCACTCCAGGTGAGGCGTACCCGCTGGAAGAAGCCAAAACAGGCTGGTCCACTCCGTGGGCGGGATTAGGCATTCCCACACTCTCCGACAAGGAAGGTTGCGAAACGCTCGAATTCCCAGGAGGAATCCCAGCCCCCGCCATTGGCTGGGGCATGGGAGGCTGGGGCGGAGCAAGGCCGACCGGTCCGGTTGGCAAGGCAACGGCTGACGGTGCCGCTGAGGGAACTGGAGCAGGTGCGGGAATATTCAGGTTTGGAGCTGGGAGAGCCCCCGGAGCCGGTGGAATTCCGGAAACCATGGCTGAAGCCGAAGGAACCCCAGGGGGCACAGCCGGCGAATTGGTTGGTCCGGCGACGGGAACCACAGCTCCCGGCACCGTCCCGGGTTCCCCGGCAGGTTTGGAAACCAAGGCCCCGGGAACACCGGCATTCAACACCGGCAAACCTGGCTTGGTTTGTCCATCCATTCCGACCTGGGCCTCACCTAGCC
>JAFMJU010000235.1 GCA_017853285.1 Gemmataceae bacterium | reverse complement strand
GTTACCAACTGCGCCCAAGCGTTATTTGGCCCCGGCCAACGGTTTGGTGGCATGTCAGGGGTCCTCTACGGTCTGGCCGGTTTCATCTGGGTGGCATCTTCCAGGGCGCCCCAAATGGGCCTTTACATGAGCCCGGGCACCGCCATGCTGCTGGTTGGTTGGCTGCTGATGGGAATTGTTGCGGAAAATACCGGGGTGGCCATGGCCAACTGGGCGCATGGAGCAGGCCTGTTGAGCGGTCTGGTTTTTGGCCTCGTGTTTTTTTCTGAAAGCATGAAACAGTCTTGATTTTTCCTCTCGCTGTTTATTAACCCACCCCTTCCGGTGAATTTGCTCGGCGTCGATTCGGGCCAACTATGGACCGATTGCAAGATCGCAAGGAGAGCCATCGGGATCAGGCCTCGGGGGAAAGGTCGAGAGTCTAAAGCCAAGCCGGGGGGTGAGGCTGAAAACTTTCGGCACATGGGTTTCTGGAGAGCTCAGAAATGGGTGCTTCCATGAGACTTTCTGATGAATCGCGTTTGTTTTCCCCGAGTTTAGCCGGCTTTGGTCGGTTGCCAGTTCGTTTGACACTCGGGGGGTGTGTCCATGCCAGATAATAAAAATGCAGGAAGAATTTTGGTTGTCCTGTTGCCGTTTGCGGCAGCTTAGGGTTTGTCAGGGTGCTGTAGCCTTCACATAGGACCAAGTTATTACAATTCCAGCGAGCCGGGGGCGCTGATGGCGGTGCCCGGAATCACCGAAATAGCTGGTGACAGTGGGGACAAAAAACCGGCGCCTGAGGATAGTAAGCCAGGTTTTTTTGCAAAAAACAAACCGGCCCAGATGGAATCCTGATTTTCCGGGTTCCGGTTGTTCGCCAAGGGATAACCAGGCTTGATTTGAAATCAACGGTTCGGTTAATGCCCCGACCGGAAGGTTTCTCCAGGCTGTAATCCACGGAGAAACGGCAACAATGCCGGATGGTTTCAGGGGGTGCAGGATGCGCTCGAACCGGAAAACTTGGCGAAGAACCTGCCTGGTCGCGATGACATTTGGGGCGGGTTTTGGATTGACCGGCTGCCAAAGTGGCAATGGTTTTCTGGCTAAAAACAGCGGCCCAGCCAGTCCACCACCCATGTGGCAGGTCAAACCAAGTGACACCGCAGGCGCGGCCAAGAAATCTCCAAGTGAGATCGCCTCTGCCGAGGACGGCTCGGGAAACGCCTTTTCCCCTCCTTCAGGAATCCAAAGGACCGGTGCCCAGGCAAGTGGAGTCTCCGGGGTGACCCAGGCCGCTGGCCGAGGTCAGTCAACCGGTTTTCAATCGGCCAACGCTGGCGGAAGCCGGCCCATTGTTCCTCCTCCCACCGCGCAGGGATCTGCCAGCACCACGGCAAGCCAATTGCCTTTGCCCAAATTAAATGGCGTCGCTCCCATTGGAGCCAGCGTCCCTGCTACCAGGGAAATGGATGCCCCGGGAAATATGGCATCCATAACAAAAGAAACTGAGTCGCCTGCGGGGCAGCCTAGCCCGTTGGGGGCTGCCGATCTGGTTCCCCCTCCTGCTCCCAACTCCTTGCCGGTTTCCTTACCAGCCCCGGCCTCCATTCCTGCCGCACCGTCTGGAGGTGATTTACCCGTCCCTCCACCCCCGGCTGATGTCCCGGTACACACACCGGTTGCGCCTCCCGCCCCGGTGGTGAATCCAAACCCTCCGCCCAATGTCAGTGGTCCGGCGGTTTCGCCGCTGCCGATTGGTGGTGCTCAATTGCCACCTCCCCCGGGAAGTCCGACCATGCAAAATTCACCCCTCAGCATTCCGGCCGCTCCATCACCCAACCCGAACAGGTGAAAGGCAGAATAAGTTGGGAACAAGGTTTCCCACAGAGATCACCCTCGGCAAGTTGCCGGGGGTGTTTTGTTTCAGCCTGTTATCCAGGAGGTGAGTGTGCCGGACTGCAGGGCTGTTGCAACCAACACTCCGGTTACTCCTGCCTGCTGACAAGCCATAAGGTCAGTGGTGCCACGTATTCCTCCGCCCAGATAAAGATCCACTTGGGGAAATGCTTTCCGGATTTCCCTGGCCAGTTCCAGATGGGCAGGCCCCTCCGAACTTCCCACCACCGCCAAATCAAGCAAAATCAACCTTTGGGCACCCAAACCAACAACCCTGGTCGCAAGCTGAAACGCCGATTCTGCCGGCCATTGGCAGCCTGGCGCATGGATAGGTGCGCCTTCCCTAAGATCCACGCTGACCATGCAATCTACCCTGCAGGAAAGGATTTTCTTTAGGGCAGCGGGCGACCGAACGGTTTCAGTACCGACAATGGGAACAAATTTCGGGGGCAAGGAGGCGGGGATTTCATCCCGAAGGCCCGAGTCCAGCCAAATGGTCCAGCCTCGTTGGAGGGAGCATTGCAACAGTTGGAGGTTGTTTCCATTTCCTTGGATGGCATCCAGATCAGCCACATAGGCCACGCGGGTGGGAACCAGGGATTCCAGGGCCCTAAGGATTGCATCAGGATCTGGTGAGGGTGCATATTTGCCTGTCAGGGGTTGATAGTTTGCCCGGTTGCCCCGCACCGCATGGACGGCTTGACCTCCCAGCAGATCCAGTACCGGGATGATTTGCAAGGATTTGGAGAACTGGTTCATGCCGGCGGTGGGAAGTGGGGCGGATAAGGGGCGGTCAGGGTGATTGGACCGTACCGGATGGGATGAAGGAAAGTTAGCGACCTTGCGTGCAAGGCAATCACCGGCGCACTTCCATGTTCTTCCATGGGTATGCCCCCGTACAGGGTGTCCCCCACGATGGGAGTTCCTCGCAGGGAGGCCTGGATCCGGAGCTGGTGCATCCTGCCTGTTTCGGGTTTCAATTCCGTGAGGGTACGCCCAGGAAGGCGCAGCAGCACTTTCATGTGGGTCACGGCTTGCTTGGCCCCGGGGGTATTTTCCCCGCAGCTTTCCCCGCGTGATTCGTCCGGCACCTTGCGGATGAAATCAGTCCAGATCTCCTCCTCTGGCAGCTCGATGGTCGGCGGGTGGGAGAGCCAGGCGTGATAGATTTTGGTGACCTGTCGATCCCGGAATTGCTCTGCCAGCCGGGCTGCGGCCTTCGAACTGCGGGCAAAAAGTATCACACCGGAGACCGGGCGGTCCAGGCGGTGGGGAATCCCCAGGTAAACCCGCCCTTTTTTCTCGTAATGGCTGCGCAGGTAATCGCGCGCGATATGTTCCAGGGCCGGTAATCCTTCCGGAACTCCCTGGGTGAGCACGCCTGCCGGCTTGTTGAAGGCCAGGCAGTGGTTGTCCTCAAAGAGAACCCAGCCGGAAACCCCCTCGGGGATTGCCGGCTGTTGGCTTGATGGTGGTGGCGAGTTGGTGTCAGCCATGGGCTTGAAGCTTGGCGCGCGTGGTCTCCAATGCCTTTTCCAGAACGGTGTCCTTGAAATCAGGCAGGACCGGCTTACGGGCGGGTTGGTCCGCCTTGCGGACCACATCCCGGTCGTTGCGCCAACGCAGGTAATTGATTCGTTCCTTGTCTTCCAATTTCACCGCGTAACCCTTGTCTGGTGACACCCCCCAGTCATCTGTTTCCTTGCTGTCCGGGAAACGATGGATGTTCTTGCCACTGGGGCGCCAATAGCTGGCGGTGGTCAATTTCAGGGCGCTTGCCCTGGATTCCATCTCAATGACATTCTGGACCGAACCTTTCCCGAAGCTGCGCTCGCCCACCACCACCGCGCGGGCATGGTCTTGCAGGGCGGCCGCGAGGATTTCGCTTGCGGAGGCTGAATAGCGGTTGATAATGACCGTTATGGGGTGCTCGCGGGCCGGTTGGAGGATGGTGCCTGGACCGGTGGCCTCGAAAACTTCCTCCTGGGCGACCCGCCCCTTGGTGCTGACAATCCGACCCTGGTCCAGAAACATGTCGGCAATTTCCACCGCGGCGCGTATGAGGCCGCCGGGATTGCCGCGCAGGTCCAAGATCAGCCCTGTCATTCCCTGTTGGTTCAGGGTGGTGAGGGCCTCCTTCATCTCGGAAGGCGCCGTCTCGGAGAAGGTGGAAAGCCGGATGTATCCGATCTTCCGTTCCTTGTCGATCATGTAGTCCCAAGACCCGTCCGGCAATCGGCGGTCTCCAAGGACGCTGGGAACCTTGACCACCGCGCGCTTGACGGTGATGTCCACAGGGTCTTTTTCTCCTTCATGGAGAATTGTCAGGGTTACGGGAGTTCCGGGCTCCCCTTGGATGGCGTCGATCGACTCGTTCATCCCGAGGGTTTCGGTGCTTTTCCCGTCCACCTTCAGGATGATGTCACCTGCCAATATGCCAGCCTCGTGGGCGGGTGTACCCACTATGGGGCTCACCACCGTGAGCACATTGCCTTTTTGCGGATCCACGCCCAGGGAAAGTCCCACGCCGCCGAAAATACCCTTGGTCTGGCGGCTGAACTGCTTGTATTCCTCGGGGTTGATGAAGGCGGAGTGCGGGTCCAGTCGTTCCAGGCCACCGTTGACCATGGTCTCAACGAGGCGCCGCTGCTCATCCGGGCTCAGTTCGCGGACATACCGTGTGCGGACTTCCTGAAGGACATCCACCACCAGTCGCACCAGTTCATAATCCCGGTCGCGGTCCCGGGTGGGGGCGGATTGGCCCACCGCGAAAGCCAGCACCGTAACCCCCAAAATCCCCAGTACCCAGGCGAGGTTGCGTCGGGCCATGGCGAGTCTTTCTCCCCAATCGCCAGCGATTGCCATGACGATTGATTTTCTGCTTTCTGAAACTCTCCCGAACAGTCTATGCGAATTTGGACAAAAAATACGAGCGCAGCTGTTTCGAAATTCGAAGTCCTTGAAACGAGGCAGGGCTGGCATTGACCCGGAAAAGCCCCTTGGGGTGCAATCTCAGGATTACCCTTCTGCAGCTGAAATGCTTATATGCGGTCCAGCGGGGAGGAAGGATTTTTGTTTTGTGGCAAAGGGGTGCGCGATGCGTCCGCTGTCCCTGGAAGATCTCATCCCCTTAAACGAATTTCAGGCGCGAAGGAAAGAGTACCTGTCGAATCATTTGCGGTATATCGAGACCTACCGAAAGGTCCGAATTGGAACCCGCGCCGTCCTGGTTTTTGAAAACCGCCAAACTTTGTGGTTTCGGGTGCAGGATGTGCTTCACCTGGCCCGAATCCACGACGAAAACCTGCAACGGCAGGAGCTGGATTTGCACAACAGCATCCTGCCCTTGGATGGAGGCCTCCAGGGGGCGCTGTTGTTGGATAGCCACCTCCCTCCCGGAGACCCCGCATCCTCAACATGGAATGATTTGCGGGGTGATCACCTGCAACTGATGTTGGGGGATAAACGGGCCATATCCGCCAACTTATTGAGCACTCGCCCGGAAGATCGGTGCTGGGGAACCGCGCATTGGGTCCATTTCAGGCTGGATGAACAGGAAAAAAGGTGGCTGGCTGACGGGCGCGAGCAGGTCAGCCTTCGCCTGAGGACCGGCGGATACGAGGGGCAAAGCCCTCCCTTGCCAGATGCCGTTAGATCCAGTCTGGTGGAAGATCTGACTTCCTTCCAAAAAGCAGCCTGAATTCAATTATCCAAAAGTAAGCGCCTGGCAGGTCCCTGCCAGGCGCTTACTTTTGGATAATTCCGAGCTTAGAACCTAGCGGGCTGCCCTGCTGCCTTCCATCAACTCGACAAAGTCACCAAATAAGTAACTGGAGTCATGGGGACCGGCGGAGGCCTCCGGGTGATACTGGACGCTGAAAGCTTTTTTGCCGGTGTGGCGGATCCCTTCCACAGTGTTGTCATTGAGGTTCACATGCGTGACCTCCACTCCGGTCGGAAGGGAGTCCCGATCCACCGCGAAACCATGGTTTTGGCAGGTGATTTCCACCCGACCGGTGGACTCATTCCTCACCGGCTGATTGGATCCTCGATGACCGAATTTTAATTTGAAGGTTTTGGCGCCCAAGGCAAGGGAAAGTAACTGGTGGCCAAGGCAAATGCCAAAAATGGGCGCCTTGCCAAGCAATCCTTTGATGGTCTCAACCGCGTAGGTGACTGCGGCGGGGTCCCCCGGACCGTTGGACAAAAAGATACCGTCAGGTTTTAGGGCTAAAACTTCTTCTGCTGTGCTGGTTCCGGGTACCACCGTCACAGAACACCCGACTTGGGTGAGGCATTTCGGGATATTCCGTTTCATTCCAAAATCGATGGCCACCACCTTGTGCGTGGCTTTCCGGGCTGACAGGTAATTGGCAAGCGGATGTGTAAATCCTTCGGTCCATGGGGAAGACTGCTTGGGGGTGACCTCCCGCACCAAATCCTGACCTGTCATGGTGGGGATGGCCCGGGCCTTTGCCACCAATTCGGCCGGTGATGCTTTCCTGGTTGTCAGCACCCCGCGCATCGATCCCTGATTGCGAAGCTTGCGGACCAAGGCGCGGGTGTCCAATCCTTCCATCCCCAAAACATTGTGGCGCTTCAGGTATTGGTTCAGGTTTTCTGTGGA
>JAFMJU010000234.1 GCA_017853285.1 Gemmataceae bacterium | reverse complement strand
AGTTCTCCCGGCGGGATATGTAGCGTCTGGACCTGGGATATTGCAAAAGCCAAGAGGCGGGCCGGGATAACCGGCCCGCCTCTCGGCTTTTATGCCATGGGGTGGATCAGCTCGTCGCTGGCAAATGGGGATAAGTGCGGTCTGTTAATTGTCTGGGAGGGATTTTTCGGTTGAGGGTCATCCAAAAAAGGCAAAAGTATTCCGGACCCGGGGGTTGGGGCGAGCGGGTTGACCTTTAGGTCGATTTCAAAGGGGAAGAGGGCAAGGAGCCGGGGCAAAGTCCAGGGGCGATGCTGCGTGGCGGCCATCACATTTCCAACGGGAGGAAATCGCATGCGTTCCCGCAGGATCAAGGGAATCACCCAGGGGATGGTTGGATGGATGGTGGGCCTGGTATTGGTTGGCGGTGGCATGACCAAGGCCCAGTCTCCCCCGCCTTCCCCCGAGTCTGGGGAGCGGGCTCCTGCCGGGCCGGTTGGAGGATTTGAGTCGGATGACCCTGTCCTGGATGACGAGGTGATGGGCGGGGTGATCTACAAGGGGCAGGGCTGGTACCTGTTCCCGCAGGGTGAGAGGACGAGTGTTCGGGGATGGCTCGACGGCGGCTTCATGGGCAACTCGGGGAATCCGGGAAGCAAATTCAACGGGCCTTACAACGCGGTGGACCGGGCCAACGAGGCGATGTTCAACCAGGCTTACTTGATCGCCGAAAGGGTGTTGCCGACTGACGGGTCCTTTGGAGCGGGCGGACGGGTGGACCTGCTCTACGGCGAGGATTTCCTGCTGGCGATGTCCCAAGGTTGGGAAATACAACCCGGTGGTGGCCCCGGGTGGAACAGCGGGGAGTATTACGGGCTGGCCATGCCCCAGTTGTACGCCGAGTTTGGCACCCAGGACCTGTCGGTGAAGCTGGGGCACTTCTACACCATCGTGGGGTACGAAGGTGTGCCGGCGGTGGGTAACTTCTTTTACTCGAAGGCGTACAGTTACCAGTTCGCGGGGCCCTTCACCGAGTGGGGCGGTTTGGCTTCCTGGAAGCCCACCAAGAATTTCGAGGTGACTGGCGGCCTGGTCAACGGTTGGAACGCGGTGGATGCCAATATCAACGCCGTGAACTTTTTGGGCCGGGCCAGGGTTCAGAATGATCCGAATTCATTGGCCGCCTCATTCGCCATCATCACGGGGGACCAGCCCTCGAATGTGGCCGGATTGCCAAACATTGCCGATGTCGCAGCCAATCGGACGCGTTACAGCCTGATCTTGGAGGCCCGGCCAACCAATCGCGTGGAGTATGTGTTCCACCAATGGCTCGGCACCCAGGCGGACGGCGTGCCCTCAGGTGGCACGGCCCTGTGGGCCGGCATCGACCAGTACCTCTATTACTCAGTGAGTGAGCACTGGAAAGCGGGAGCCCGGTTTGAATGGTTCAACGATGTGGACGGCACCCGCGTGGGACTGAACCGGCCATCGAACCCCAACAAGCCCCCGCTGCCCGGGAACTTTTTCTCGCTGACAGTGGGACCCAACTGGCTGCCCACCCAGAATTTGATGCTGCGCCCGGAGCTTCGTTGGGATTTCTACGACGGTGATACCAAGCCGTTCAACGATGGCACAAAGACCAACCAGTTGATGCTTGGTTTTGACGCCATCCTGAAGTTCTGAGGCGATGGATGCTAGAACAGGCCAGCCAGGGGCCCGCCCCTTGCCGCCAATTCCTCCACCCGGCGGGTGACCGACGGGTCTTCCATGAGCGGGGGAGCGTGGTGAGGCTTGGCCCTGGCATCCAGCAACAGCGAACCCTCGCAACCCCAGTGCTTGTCGCGCGTGAAGGCGCCGACGCCGTGCATGTCGGAAGCCGGATTCGACCGGGTGAAGGCCTGCCACAGCCAATTTTCATGGCTGGCGGCGGCGAAGTCGCTGTCTTCCACCAGCAGCACAAGCGGGAAGCGGTTAATGGGGTGGTCGGGTTTTATGGTGGCCGCGAGGCGGAGGGCATCGCCAGTCGCGCCAGAACCTGCGGGCACCCAGGCAGGTCCCTGGATGGCCAGCACGCCGGGCGCACAGACTTTGGGGTTGGACCAACCTTCGGGTAGCTCGCCCAGGCCTGCCGCCGAGTCGGTCAGTTGGCGGCGGGGATTGCCGGCGGCGGCGATGATCAGTTTGGAGCCCCGGTTCAAGCCGTCGCCTGAGTAGTCGAGGGTGTCGATGGTGGTCCGGGTGAGGAAATGCAGGTCGGTGCGGGCATCCAAGCGGCACAGCAGGTGGCGGAAAAAGGCGGGGATATCGCGGGCCCGCAAGGCTGGGTCATCTTCCCCGGCGACAATGAACAGGTATTTGGCCAGGCTGAGTTGGCCCTGCCCCAAAATGGCGCAGGCTTGGGTGAGCAATTCCTGGGGAACCCTTTCCCTCGCGTAGGGCACATACCGTTCGCTGCCGATCGCCAGTAGCAATGGGTGGACCCCGGCCGCATCCACCGCGTTGACCTCGCGCACGCCCTTCAGCACCGCCGGCAAAACGGGCGCGGTGAGTTCGTGGATGAAATCACCGAAACTGGTGTCCTCCTGCGGGGGCCTTCCCACGACGGTGAAAGGCCAGATGGCATCCCTTCGATGATAGACTTTTTCAATCTGGATAAACGGAAAATGGTGTGTGAGGCTGTAGTACCCCAGGTGATCGCCGAAAGGGCCCTCGGGTTTGGTTTGGGCCGGATCGATGGTGCCAATGATGCAGAAATCCGCCTCGGCGGGGATGGCCACGCGACCGGGGCAGCCCGGTTCGGCAACGGGCCTGACGAGGCGAAGGCGCCTGCCGCCCAGGACCCCCGCGAAGGCCACTTCGGGAATATTTTCAGGGAGGGGCATCACCGCCGCCACCGCCAAGGCCGGTGGTCCGCCCGCCCACACCGCCACGCGCAGCTTTTCACCGCGGGCCACGGCTTGGGAGTGATGGATGCCGATCCCCCGGTGGATCTGGTAATGGAGGCCGATTTCCCTGCCTTGGATGTATTCGTTGCCACCCAACTGGACGCGGTACATGCCCAGATTCGATTTCATCCAGCCCGGGGAATCGGGGGACTCGCTGTAAACGGCAGGGAGAGTGACAAAGGGGCCGCCATCCATTGGCCAACAGTGCAGGGCCGGCAGGTCTGGGAGTGCGCATTCATTTTCAAGGATGGGACCCCGGCGGACCACCCTTGGCCAGGCGTGCCACACCGAACGAGGAATATTCCAGAATTTCCACGGGGCCTTAGCCGCCAGGCCGGGGTCACCCTGCAACCGCATCAGTTTTTCCAGGCGGGGCAGGGCGTCCCGGAAAAGAAAACGGGTTCGCTCAAGGGTGCCGAACAGGTTGGACACCATGGGGAAGCGGGTGTTTTTGGGACGGGTGAAAAGCAGGGCGGGCCCACCCGCCCGATACACCCGCCGCTGGACCTCGGCCACCTCCAAATAGGGATCCAGCGGGAAATCAATGCGGCGCAGCATCCCATGACGTTCGAGATCCGCCACGCATTCGGACAGGTTCAGGTATCCCATCGGGGTTTCCGGGCAAATGCCAGGCCTGCTTGAAGTGGGAAGCTGTCGGGTGCTTGAAAAGAGGTATGACTGTGAGGATACAGCAAGGACCCCGGCTCGCCGTGCGCCCCATACTCTTCATTGATAGCCTGAAGGATCGGAGTGGAATCCCAAACAGCGTGGCTGGCAGCGAATTGATGGAATTACGGGAACCAGTCAATGCGATGACCCACGGCTTTTGGGCCTTGGTGATGATTCCCCCCCTCGCAGTGCTGGGAAGGGCCGCCTGGCCTTCGCCCCGTGCCCTCACTGGGGTGATTTTCTACGCGTTTGGCTTGTTGTTTTCATTCACGGCAAGTGGCTATTTCCACGGTATCCGCGGAACCGAAACGCAGGTTGCGTTCGCCCAAACGCTGGACCATGTGGGCATTCACCTGTTCATCGCGGGCACCTGGACCGTGTTCGCCCTGGTGGCGTTGCCGATGCGAATGGCGATTTGGCTGTTGTCCGCCATCTGGTTTTTGGCCCTTTTCGGCTCGGGCCTGCGGGTGGGTATGGGAAAGGTGCCGGTGCTTTGGGCGACCGCCATTTACCTGCTGATGGGCTGGATTTCGCTCTCGTGCCATGGCCAACTGGTTCGGGGCCTGACCCGGGGCGAGTTGGTCAAACTGTGGCTGGGCGGGATTGTTTACAGCATCGGGGCAATCGTCAACGCCCTCCAGCAACCGAACCCTGTGCCTGGCATTTTGGGGTACCACGAGATTTTTCACCTGCTGGTGATCACGGCCTCGCTCCTTCATTTTTTGGCTGTGGCGGAATTGATCTGGCGTTCCAGGGCGGAGCGGGAGAAGGATTCCGCCAACCCGCCCGCATGAGTTGGAAACATTTAATCAGGCAACCCAAAGGAAATCGGTCATGAAGTCCCAGGAAAAAACAGGTGGCCGCCGCATCGTGATCACCGGCGCCACCCGTGGGCTTGGCTTGGCCTTGGCGGAGGGGTTCCGGGAGCTGGGGCATACCGTGCGCGGATGCGGCACCCGGCCCGATTTGGTGGCCGAACTCAACGAGCAATGGGGTGGTGACATCCACCACACCGTGGTGGATGTCACCGATGACCGGCAGGTTGCCCGTTGGGCGCAGGCTGAGTTGGCCTTGGGGGTGCCGGACCTGCTGATCGCCAACGCGGCGGTGATCCATGCGCCGAGGGCCTTGTGGGAAATCCCCCAGGCGGAATGGGAAAAAGTGCTGGATGTGAATGTGCGCGGTGTGGTGAACACACTTCGGCATTTTGTGCCCGCCATGGTGAAACGGGGTACGGGGGTGATCGCAACCCTTTCCAGTGGCTGGGGACGAAGCACTTCTTCAGGGGTTTCGGCGTACTGCGCCAGCAAGTACGCGGTGGAGGGACTGACCGGGGCATTGGCGCAGGAACTGCCCCATGGAATGGCGGCTGTGCCGGTGAATCCCGGGGTGATAGCAACAGATATGCTCAGGCAGGTTTGGGGTTCCGAGGCGGAGGTGTACCCGGGGGCTGAGCAATGGGCCCGCCAGGCCGTGCCTTTTTTCCTGCGTTTGGGCCATGCGGATAACGGTCGCCAGAGGACGGTGTGAAGATCGGCAACCCCCGGCCGGGCCTTGTTTATCAGGCCCTTTTTTCGCAAATTAATGGGTGGGATTCCATTTTGGATTGTCCGATTTCCAGTTTTTTTGGGAAGGTTTGGTAAGCACCATGTCCGCTCTGAAGTCTCTTGTGGCAACCGGCACGAAATTGTGGCTGGATTCAATCGACCCGGATTTGGTGCGGACCAACCGCGCCTTGGGTGCCACCGGGGCGACCTCCAACCCGATCATTATTTCCGACCTGCTGAAGACCGGGCGGTTTGACGGACGGATCAAGGAGTTGATCCAGGCCGGGCACGATGACGAGGCGGTCGCCTGGGCAATGACGGATGAGTTGGTCAAGCAGGCCCAGGATGTTTTCGCACCGGTTTCGGAACAAACGAAATGCAATGACGGCTGGGTGAGCTTCGAACTGGACCCGCTTCTGGAAGACAGCGCCTGCCCGCTGGACGTGGCGGCCAAGGCCAAGCGGTACGCCGAGCTGGGCAAGAAGTGGGCCGCGGGCCACAAGAACCGGATGATCAAGGTTCCGGCCACCCCGGGCGGCTTGGCCGCTTTGGAGGAATTGGCGGCGGCGGGCATCACGCTGAATGTGACCCTGATCTTCAGCGAGCAGCAATATTTCACGGCCCGGGAAAACGTCTGGAAGGGGGCCCAGCGGCGACCGGGCGGGCTGAGCACTTTCAAATCGGTTTACAGCATCTTTGTGAGCCGCCTGGATGTTTACACCAAGGAAAAGGTGCCCAGCCTTTCGGAAGCGGCCCAGGGGCAGGTGGGCATTGTGAATGCCAAGAAAATCTGGAAGCTCAACCAGCAATGGTGGGCGGACAAGAACCTTCCCCTGCAGCAGGAGATCATTTTCGCCAGCACCGGCACAAAAGATCCCAAGGATGATCCGACCAAATATGTCGCCGCTTTCGCCGGCAGCGACATCGAGACCAATCCCCCGGCGACCAACGACGCGGTTGAAAAATCCGGTCGCACTTTCACCCGCCAGGTGGATGTGCTTCCCCCGGCGGCTGTGGTCAGCGAGATTGAGCAGAAGGTGGATATGAAGTTGCTGGAAGAGACCCTGATGCGCGAGGGCCTTTCCAAATTTGCCGACCCGTTCAAGAAATTGCTGGCCCAGATCGCCAGCAAGCGGAAGGAATTGGCCTGATTTTCGGCCGCAATTATTCCCAGGCCCAAGGAAGAAGCCCCGGCCTTTTGGCCGGGGCTTCTTCTATTTTCAGATGGGTGAGAAGGCTTATTTGCCCTTCACTGTGAACTCCACTGGATCCTTGTCCGCTGGCACTTTCAGTGACAGGGGAGTTTTGTCCACCTTGGTGAACTCGTCGGCCAATTCCTCGGCCTTCTCGGAGGACTTGTCGGGAA
>JAFMJU010000233.1 GCA_017853285.1 Gemmataceae bacterium | reverse complement strand
TCTGGTCGACCTGGGCCCCGGTGTCGCTGTCGAACAGGCTGATGAGCGGGGCTGACCCGGCGGGGGACCCGATGGCGAACAGGTTGGCGGCGGGGGCTACCCGTTCCTCGAGGCGACAGAGGCCTGGGCGGGTGGTGGAAGTCTTACGGTCCGGTGCGCCCGGCTGGATGCGGACCCAGGCAAAGAGCCGACGCAGAGATGAGAACATCGGGACCACTCCAGGGAGCGCAGAGCAATGGGGACTCCGCTCAAGGTCACTCCTGGGAAAACGAATGTCAAGAAAAATTATTCTGTTTGTTATCGGCTATGGGGTTTAACAAAAAGGCTGGAAGCGGAAAGCTCGATGCAGCCTGGCGATAGGCTTGGTTTGAAAGGTTTAGGGGACCTCAATTTTATCAAAATTCCATCGCATCCAATCGCACTCTTCCCGCATGCAGCGGGAAGAGTGTGGCGGTTCCGGCGAGGATGCCTCCCATCAACAGGCCGGCTATGGTGACCGGCCAGCCCCAGATGGGAAAACGCTCCACCCCCACAGCATTCGCAATGTGCCAGGGCAGCGCGGAGATGGTGAGGCAGCCGAGCAGAAAGGTGAGGCTGATCACCAGGCTGAGGGTGCCGCCGTATCCCACGGCGATGCGGGATGGGTCTTTCTCCTGGAAACTGGGCCAAACCGCGCCGAGGCCGGCGGCCAGGCCGCTGAGGCCACTAGCGAGGTAAATAGCGCTGATCAGGTGGACCACCCACCCACCGGGTGGCAACTCCAGCATGGAATCGCTGAGAGCCACCAAGGGCAGGGCGAAAAGCAGGCAGAGCAGCAGCGAGAAGAAGTATTTGCCTCGCACCCAATGGAGGCGGGAGATGGGTGTGAGGCCGAGCAGCCAGACCCGCCGGCCTTCCAGGCTGACGAGCGGGAAGACAAAGCGCCCGCAGGAGGCGCAGAGCAACATGCCCACCACCGCGAGGTTCAGCAGGCTGAGGCCGTTGCGGAAGGAGAGCGGGATGTCGCCCGGGAACATCCGCCGCAGCGACGAGAAGTAGAACGCGAGCATCACCAGGAACAGCAGACCCTGGCCCCATTGGCGGACATCGCGCCGGAAGGTGCGGAAATCCTTGAGCAGCAGGGCGCGCTCCTGGACGGTCAATCCGGGAACCCACCCCGGCAGGGCGTCGAGCCAACGGAAGCGGGAAATGTTCTGTTTGCGCTCCTGCTGGCTGAGCCGGTCCACTCCAATGCGGTACCAAGATCGCGCCACCAACGCCGACAGGCAAAATGCCATGCACCCGGTGGAAAGGGTGAGGGCGAGATAGCGCAGGGCAGGCTCGAACTGACCGCGGGCAGCTTGCCGCAGACCCTGGGATTGCCAGTGGGTGGGCAGCCAGGCAGCCGATGCGAAGCGCACATGGCCCAGCACCTCGTTGAGCACCTCCTCATCCCCCGAGCGGGCATGGCGGAGGTTGCGGAGGCCCAGACCAATCCATACGAGCGCGCCCAGGGTGATTAGCACTGCCAAGGCTGCGAGCGCCTCCTTGCGCCGCCTTGGAATCCAGCGGACCAGGGTGAGGCAAAGCATGGCCCCGAGGGAACCGGGGAGCAGTGGTATGGACAGGAAATAGGCTGGCAGCAGGAGGTAATAGAGGGGCCCCGCACGGACTGAAAGCCCGTAGGCCAGCAGGAGAGGCAACGCCAGAAGGATGAGGGCGGCGCTGGAAAAGAGGAGGGCACCGGCGAACTGGTGGGCAAAGACCCGGTCATCGGGCACCGGTTTGGCGAGCAGGAAAGACGCCTCGGGGGAATCGAACAAGCTGCCGAACAGGATGAGGCCGGTGGACAAGCAGAGCAGCGTGGCCAGAGTGAGGAAGAAAAGGTCGAGCAGCAAGCCGACAATGTCGCCCCCCAGAGGGAGCTTCTGTTGGCGCAGGAACGCGAACCCGGCCAGGCTGGTGCCAAAGCCGAAGCCCGCCACCAGCAGGCTTGAAAACGCGATGCTGGCTGGCCGCACCCAGTTCTCGCCCCGGATGCCCCGCAACTGGTTGCGAGTGAGGTGCCATTTCAATCTGGCGAAGACATCCAGGCCCGGAATGGCGTTCATGGCGCTTCCATGCCGGCGGGTTGTTCTTCAGGTTGGGTCAGCTTGAGGAAAACATCCTCGAGGGGGCCGCTGTGGGCGGCCTGGTCGCGGAGTTCGGCGAGGGTGCCGCAGCCAATGAGTTTTCCACCCAGAATGATACCGATGCGGTCGGCGAGTTGCTCGACCACATCGAGGGAATGGGAGGAAAGGAAGACCGTGTTCCCCTTGGCGGTGTGGGCGCGGAGGATGTCCTTCAGTTGGCGGACGCTGCGGGGATCGAGGCCGACGGTGGGTTCATCGGTGATCAGCAGGGCGGGTTCGGGCAGCATGGCGGCGGCGAAGACGGTGCGCTGGCGCATGCCGTGGGAGAATCGCTCTGTCAGTTGGTCGATGAAACGGTCCAGCTCGAAAAGGCTGATCACCTCGGCTATGCGCCTGGAGGCGTGGTGCTTGTCCATGCCGTGGAGTTCGGTTGTCAATTCGAGGAACTCACGGGCGGTGAGGTGCTCGTAGCAGTAGGGAAGGTCGGGCACATAGCTCATGCGTGAACGGGCCTGCAGGCCGTGTGTGGCGAGGTTGAAGCCGTCCACCTCGATGGTGCCCTGGGTGGGGCGGAGCAGGCCACACAGCAGCTTGATGGTGGTGGTCTTGCCCGCGCCGTTTGGGCCGAGGAAGGCGAACAACTCGCCGGGCCTGAGTTCGAGATTAAGATCTCGGACGGCCCAATGCTGGCCGTACTGTTTTGCGACGCCTGTGAGGCGGGCGCGCGGTGATGTGGTGGCAGTCATTGCTGCAGCAACTCCTCCCTGACAAGTTCCCACAAGTCCGCGCCGGGGCCGGAACCCAGGCGCACCTGCTGCCGCATCACCTTGCCGGTCTGCACGGCGGACCAGATGGTGATCTCCAGATCCTCCCGGGAGGCGGTGATTTTCCAGCAGGGCACATCGCCTTCGGTGTCGGGCGGGTTTTCCATTTGCCGGGAGACCTCGCACCCGACCGGTTGACCGCCGTGGGCTTGATTGGAGGCTAGGAGGGAATCGGCGAGGGGATCGATGAGGCGCGCAGTCCAGCGCTGGCCGGCGCGCAGGCCGTTCCAACGCCAGGCGGGGTGCAGGAGAGAGAGCGTGGCGCGGCCTTCACCCAGAGGGAAATCAATGGTTTGACCGGGGAGCCGAGTTTCGGGTGAGGCTTCCAGTGTGGCGGCTTTGTCGCCCACCATGCGGTTCCCGCGTCGGGCGAGGAGCGTGGCCACCTCGCCGCCGGGGATCTTGATGAGGGAGGAAGCCGCCTGGGGCTGACCGGCCCGATCCACCTCCAGCATGGATTTGGCCGGGAGCCAGCCGGCAGCCAAGACCGTAGGTGATGGGCCGGATTGCTTCACACCCTGCGCGCTGAACTCGGCGGAGGATCGGAAGGTCTCGGTTGCGGGATCGTGGGTGAGCTGGATCCGGGCCAAGGCGATCTCCCTGCCGTTGAGGAAGATGCGAAACCTGGAAGGGGCGGAGGCGGTAGTCTCGTCACTGAGTGAGATGCCTGTGCCGGGAGGATCGCCAGTCCGAATCACCGGCCAGACGACCACGGCGAACTGCCAGCCCAGGGCGGCAAACCAGAACAGAACCAGCGCGATCAATGTGGTGCGGCCGGGCATGCCGACATGGTAGCACAACCTGAGCGACGAGCCTTTCCTAGAATGTTTTGCAGGCAGAAATCAATTTTTTTCCGGGGCGAGCACCATGCAATCCTTCAAGGCGAATCGTTCCATCACCGTGGGGGTGCCCCGCGAAATCAAGACCCATGAGTCGCGGGTGGGGATGATCCCGGTGGGGGTGGAGGAACTGACCCGGCGTGGGCACCAAGTCCTGATCCAGGCTGGCGCGGGGCAGGGCAGCGGGATTTCGGATGAAGATTACAGCCGGCATGGCGCGCGCATTGTGCCGGATGCGGAAACCATTTGGTCGCAGGCGGATCTGGTCGTGAAGGTGAAGGAGCCGCTGGAGCAGGAATGGCCCCTGATGAGAAATGGGCAGATGATCTTCACCTATTTCCATTTCGCGGCCAGCGAGGCGCTGACCCGGGCGGTACTGGCCTCGGGTGCCACAGCGATCGCCTACGAGACGATCCATGATCCGAAGGGCGGCTTACCCTTGCTGACCCCCATGAGCGAGGTGGCGGGGCGGATGAGCGTGCAGGAGGGGGCCAAGTACCTGGAGCGGCCCTTCGAGGGGCGGGGGATTCTGCTGGGTGGGGTGCCGGGCGTGGCGCCGGCGCATGTGGTGGTGCTGGGTGGCGGGGTGGTGGGATCGAACGCGGCCAAGGTGGCGGCCGGATTGGGTGCCCGGGTGACGCTGCTGGATATCAACCTGGACCGGTTGCGTTATCTGGATGATGTGATGCCCAAAAATGTCGCCACGGTGTTCAGTGACCGGCACAGCATTCTCGACAGTGTGCGCACTGCGGACCTGGTGATCGGGGCGGTGCTGATCCCGGGGGCGCGGGCGCCGCGGTTGCTGCGGCGGGAGGACCTGAAGCTGATGCAGCCGCGGTCGGTGATCATCGATGTGGCGATCGACCAGGGTGGGTGCGTGGAGACCTCGCGGCCGACAACGCACGACCATCCGACCTATCTGGTGGATGATGTGGTGCACTACTGCGTGACGAACATGCCGGGGGCGGTGGGGCGCACCAGCACCTACGCGCTGACCAACACCACGCTGCCGTATGTGCTGCAACTGGCGGGGCGTCCGCTGGACGAGGCGCTGGCGCGCAATGCCGGGCTGGCTGCCGGTGTGAACATCCGAGCGGGCCAGGTAACCAACGCCGCGGTGGCGGAGACCTTCGGGCTGCCCTTGCAGGGTTGGGATTTGGGTTGATGGCTAATCCAGTTTCGGCAATGGCTTGATCACCACCATTTTCCTGAATTGGTCGGGTGACAAATTGCCCGAATAGATGCGGGTAACATCGGCCATGGCCAAATTCGGGAAACGATGTTTTGCCGACAGGCTTGGCCTGATGGGATCGTTGATTTCGAAACTCATGGTGTCGTAGTTCAGATCCCTGGGTTCCATCCAGTGGATTCCCTGACCTGTCGCCTCGACGAGCATGACGGTGGAAGCGGTCGGTCTGCCCAGATCCTTGAAGGAAATCGGCTTGGGGCCCGGGAACAGCGTGTCGTTCCCCACGACCACGAAGTAATTGGTGTGCCAGCGGTTTGGGGAATCTTCTGAGATCTTTTCAGAAGGGCACCTGAAAAAACTGGGCATCAGGCTTTCCAGCTTGCGATTGTTCGGGCTATTCCAGGGCTCATCCAGCCGGTAGTCCGCGAACAATTTTGGTTCATCCCAAAGCATGAGCAAAACCCGCCAACTGTGGGCCGGTGCTCCCGATGCATCGACCTGATAGGCCGGGGGGAAATGCCCGTATTTTTCGTGGTAGTTATGCAGGTAGGTTCCGATACAGCACAGGTTGCCGCTGCAACTCAGGGCGTTGGAAATATCTGCTATTTTTGCTGTAGCAAATACGACCCAAGCCATGAGGGCGAGGGAAATCGCGGCCCCTGAAATCCACAGGATTTTTTTCATGGTGGAGCCCTCCCGAATTGGCCTACAGTACCCCAGTTTTTCGCGGGTTGCCGGACTTTCGGGAGGGCAGGGCGGATCAGGGTGTGCCGAAGCGGTTGGTGATGCCGCCGTAGGCGTCGATGCGTCGGTCGCGGAGGAAGGGCCAGTTGCGGCGGGTTTCCTCGATGAGGCCGAAGTCGCATTGCTGGATGATGCAGGCGTCGCGGTCGTGCGGGGCGTCGGCGATCAGGCGGGCGTAGGGATCGCTGACGAAGGAGTGGCCCCAGAAGATGAGGCCGGCCTTGGGATCGCCCTCGTGGCCGAAGCGGTTGACGCCGGCGACATAGACACCCGAGGCCAGGGCGTGGGCGCGCTGGGCCAGCTGCCAAGCTGTCAGCTGATCGTTGCCGAATTGGTCGCGTTCGGCGGGGTGCCAACCGATGGCGGTGGGGTAGAAGAGGATCTGCGCGCCCTGCAGGGCGGTGAGGCGGGCGGCCTCGGGGTACCACTGGTCCCAGCAGACCAGGACGCCAATTTTGCCGAAGGGTGTGTCGATCGCCTTGAAGCCCAGGTCGCCCGGGGTGAAGTAGTACTTCTCGTAAAACAGCGGGTCGTCGGGGATGTGCATCTTGCGGTACATGCCCAGCAGGCCGCCATCGGGGCCGTGGACCAGCGCGGTGTTGTGGTATAGGCCGGGGGCGCGCTTTTCGAACAAGGACGAGATCAGCACCACCTGGTGTTTTTTGGCGGCCTGGGCCAGTAACTCTGAGGAGTGGCCGGGGATGGGCTCGGCCAGGTCGAACAGGGCCGGATCCTGCTTTTGGCAGAAATAAAGTGAGCCGAACAGTTCGGGCAGGCAAACGATTTGGGCACCCTTTTCCGCGGCCTCG
>JAFMJU010000232.1 GCA_017853285.1 Gemmataceae bacterium | reverse complement strand
GAGGAGGCCGCCCGGGGCCACGGTTCGGCAAGTTTGGATGGGCTGGAAGTGCAGGGGGAGGAACCGGGGATCGCCGGACGCTGGCGGTGGACCCTTGGCCGTCCACGGCAAGCACCCTTGCCGTACCGTGGACCAAGGGTGGAGGCCGGCAAGCCGATGCTGCTGCTGCCCGACCCGCCCCCTCGCGACGGGCGCGGGGTTCGTGGAATTCCCTGCGTGGCCATCCGGCGGGATTCCAAATCGGCCACCGTGCTGCTGGACAACCCGCCCGATGAGGCGGAGGGTACCTGGCGTTTGGTGGCCCGTCCCGATGCCGTGACCCGTGAGCGCATGGAGGCGGCGTTGGTACGCGTGGCCGGCGCGCGTGATGGCCGCATGGGCAAACTCACTGACATGCTTCTGGGGAAGGAGCCAGCCAGGGCGGGCGCTGGCGATGGAGTGGAACCGGAATGGTTTCACCCCGGCCTGAACGACAGCCAAAAATCGGCGGTGGCCCGTGCTCTGGCCGCCCCGGAATTATTCCTGATCCATGGGCCGCCTGGGACAGGCAAAACCACCACCTTGGTGGAAATGGTCCGCCAGGCCGTGCGTAAGGGAAACCAGGTCCTTGTGACGGCACCCAGCAACCTGGCGGTGGATCATTTGGCACTGGGCCTCTACCGGGCCGGCGTGGAGGTGGTGCGACTGGGGCACCCGGTGCGGGTGATGGAAGAGCTGCTGCCAGCCACGCTGGAAATGCGTTTGGAAAAACACCCCGACTGGCGCGAAAGCCGCAAATTGGCGCGGGAGGCCCGGTCCCTGTTCGGCAAGGCGGACAAATGGACCCGGGCCCGGCCCGAGCCCGGCGAGAAACGGGAGACCCGCGAAGAGGCCCGCAAACTGCTGCAGGATGCGCGTACGCTGGAAAGGCAGGCGCTGCGCGCCATCCTGCGCGATTGCCCCGTGGTGGCCGCCACCGCCACGGGATTGGAGCCGGACATCGTGGAGGATCGACGGTTCGACCTGGTGGTTCTCGATGAGGCGGCGCAGGCCACCGAGCCCGCCGCATGGGCCGCGATTTCCCTGGCGGACAAGGTGGTGTTGGCAGGGGATCCCTGCCAGTTGCCACCCACGGTTTTGTCCGAGGAGGCCGCGCGGGAGGGATTGGCGGTCAGCCTGCTGGAGCGGTTGATGGGTATGCTGGGGCCGGAACATCAGGCCCTGTTGGAAGTGCAATACCGCATGGACCCTGCGATCAGCCGCTTCCCCAATGACGAGGCCTACGGTGGCCGATTGGCGGATGACGAAACGGTGGTGGCGCGGGCCGTTCCTGAGTGGCGGCAAGATGAAATCGGTGTCTGGACTGACGCCGCGGTACGCCTGATCGATACCGCCGGAAGCGGTTGGGAGGACGAGGAGGAAGAGGGGGGCGCGTCGCGTGTGAACCCCGGCGAGGCCCGCAGGGTGGTTCTTGAGGCCCGGCGATTGTTGGACGCCGGGGTGCTCCCAGTGGAATTGGGCATCATCACCCCGTATGCGGGCCAGGCGCGGCTGATCCGGCAGTTGCTCGATGATGAACGGGTTGAGGTAGATTCGGTGGACGGTTTCCAGGGGCGGGAGAAGGATGTCATCCTGTTGTCGCTGGTGCGGAGCAACGCCTCGGGTGAGATCGGATTCCTGCGGGAGAAAAGGCGCACCCATGTCGCCATCACCCGGGCCAGGCGTTTGTTGTTGGTGGTGGGGGACAGCGCCACGCTGGCCGCGGACGGATACTTCGAGCAGTTTTTTTCACACCATCAGCAGGCCGGGCAGTCACGGTCGGTCTACGAGTTGCCTGACCACGAGGGTTGACCGGAATCATGGCGGTCAGAAGCCGATCCTGTTAATTTGAAGGGGTGCGAAAGGCATTTCTTTCCTGCACCAACATTTCGAACGGTGGAGCGCATCCCCATGCTCAACAAGCGGGGCATCCTGGCCTTGGGTGGGTTTCTCGCATCGCTGGCGGTTCTGGGTGCCATTGCCTCCGCAGGTCCCATCCGGGCCCGGGATGCAGCGGCCGGGGTCGGGCCAGCCGTCGAGGTTCCCTACCGGCTGACACTTTCCAAGCATGTGGTGGTCCGCGCCCGCATCAACGGGAAGGGACCGTTCAATTTCGTGCTCGACACGGGCGCCCCCGCCCTTTTCATCACCGAGCAGGTGGCGGAGCGGGCCGGGGTGAAACAGGGTGACGAGGGTTGGGGCGTGTGCGACACGCTGGAACTGGAGGGCGGCCTGAAGGTGCCCAAGGCCAAGGCCAGGATCGCCACACCGTTTCAGCTGGAAGGAATGAACGGCATGGGCCTGGCGGGGGTCGAGATCCATGGCATGTTGGGCTACAACATCCTGGCCCAGTTCCGCATCACCTTCGACATGACCTCTGACAGGTTGGTGTGGCGCAAAATCGATTGGGAGCCCAAAAGCCCGTTCGGCATCGTGGCCAAGGAAGATTCATCGGGCCCAGGGGGATTGGAAATCATCGGGGGCATGATGAAAGGCCTGGGCGGAATCCTGGGCCGGAAGGCGAATCCCACACTGGTGGCGCGCGGCTACGCGGGAGCTGTGCTGGACGAGGTGGTGGAAGGCAAGGCTGCAAAGTTGAGCGCCGTTCTGCCCGCCAGCCCGGCGGAAAAGGCGGGCCTCAAGGCCGGGGATCTGGTCCGCGAGGTGGAGGGGAACCCGGTCGCCGATGGTCCCGCGGTGCTGGCGAAAATGGCCCAGCTTAAGGCCGGGCAGGATCTGAAATTGAAGGTTGACCGTCAGGGCCAATCCCTGGAGATTACCGTTCGATTGGAGGGTGGCCTATGAACCGGATCGCTGGCGTGGCCCGGGTGTTGGGCGGGGTGGCCTTGGCCGCCGGTGTCATGACATGCACCGCTGTCGGCGTGGCCGACAACCCCAAAGGCACGGTCCCCGAAAAGACCGCCGTGGTTCCCTTCAAGTTGTTGAAATCTGGCCACATGACTGTGGAGGCCAAGATCAACGACAAGGGGCCATTCACCTTGATTTTCGATACCGGCGCGCCGGCCAACCTGCTGAACAACAAGGTGGCCCGCGAGGCCGAGTTGCTAAAGGGCAAGCCACCGGTCCTTTTCGCCCCCTACGGATCCCGTGGGGATGTGAAAATCAAGAAGCTGCAGGTCGGTCAGGGCACGGTGGAGAATGTCACCGCCATGGTGATGGATCATCCCACGGTGGAAATCATCTCCAAGCATCTGGGTCCCATCGAGGGGATCGTGGGATTCCCGTTCTTCGCCCGCTATCGGATGACTCTGGATTACCGCGACCAGACCCTTACCCTGGAACCCGGCACCTTCCAGCCGCCCGATGTGATGAAGGAGATGATCAAAAGTTTGCTCGGCACCGAGGGGAACGGTCGCGACGGTTACAAGATGGTCTCCCCCGGGGCGATGTTGGGCATTGTGGTCGGTGAGGCGGGCGTGGATGGATCCGGAGTGCTGGTGTCCACCGTGCGCGAGGGAAGTCCTGCCGCCGCTGCGGGTCTGAAATCCGGCGACCGGTTGCTGACCCTGGATGATCGCTGGACCGACACCCCGTCCGACCTGCTGCAGACTTCCGCCGGCCTGAAACCCGGCAAGGCGGTGCAGGCGGAAATCCGCAGGGACGGTACCACCATGAAACTGCGCGTTGTGCCTGTCGCCGGATTCTGACCGGCCCCGCGCCCCTGTGGGGAAGATCGCATGTCCGGGGTTTTGCTCATTGCCCTTGGCGCTTGCCTGCCGGCCTTTTTCTTTCAGGCACCCGGGACGGATTCTGATCCTGTACCCAACTGGGATGATCTGCCGGTTGCCAAAAACCGCTTGGTGAAAACCCGTTTGGGAGAGGGCGCGCCAGCCATGGCGCTGGCCGAGGGTTTGGCCGTTGAGTCGCCGCCCCTAGTCGATGCCGGCAGGGTACTCGGTCTGGCATCCGGTCGGGCTGGCGAAGTCTGGATCCTGGCGGACACCCCCCAACCCTCCCTGCCGGGTAGCCAGGCGGGAGGCAAGGACCCGAAACTGATTCGTTTTGGGAAACAGGCTGGTATTTGGCGTGAGACCGGCCGTTTTCCCGTCCCTGACGGAAGCCGTCGGTTGGCGGCTGCGGGTCGCGAGATTCTGCTCGGAGCCCCGGGAATGGTGTTGCGACTCTCCGCCGATAAACCGGATCAACCAAGGCCTTGGCTGATTCAATTCCGGGGTGTGGGTGAGATTCCCTTGCCCGGGATCGATGAGCAGGGGGTGGCACATGTGGTGGTTCCAAGCGGTACCTGGATTTGGAAAAACGCCGGAGCGGGCGGCGCTGAGGCCATCGATCCCTCGGTTTTTATCCCGGATAACGCCTGGGGAATGGTGCGGTTGCCCCTCTGGGGTAACGGGCGGATGGAGGTGCATGCCACGGGCCTGACTCCGGATACCCTGTGGACCACCCAAACTCTGGAGGGGGAGTGGATCGTCAGCTCACCCGGTGGCCGCGGGGGTTTCTTGCAGGTGGTGCGCGCCGGCAATGAACTTGGATTCCGCCACCGCGGGTGGGATGGCAACTCCGTGCGGCGACTGCCTTCCGGGGTGGGGGCGATGCATCCCCTGGTGGTATCCAAGAACCAGACATTTTCGGCCGGTACCTGGGTCACCGCCTCATTGGGGCCGGACTGGCGTGGAACCTGCTGGGTGGGTGAGGCAGGGCGGGTGACAGCGCTTTCCGCGCCCACGCAGGGTGGGGCGACACGCCAGGCCAGGGAGAAAAAGACGGTTTTCTCCATCGAGGGTAGCGGTTTCTTTCCGGTTGCGATGACAGAGGATGCCGGGGGAGAAGGGGTTTGGATTCTTGGCACAAACCGGGATGCCGAAGCCGCGGGCCAACTGCCACTGGAGCAGATTCAGGGAACCCGCTTGTTTTTGGTGAAGCACCCGGAATGGCTGGCGGCGCGCGATGTGATTTCAGGGCCTCTTGTGCCGGATGCGGATATACGGGATCAACTAGGAGTTGTTCCAGATGGCCCCGGCCGTTGGGACAGGGCCCGGGAATTGGCTGGGGAAGGCGGTACCCGGGAAGAGCGTTTGGCTGAACTGGCCCTGGATACCTCGGTCAGCCTTTCCACAAGGCGGGCGTCGTGGGCTGGCTTGGCCTTCGCCGGCAAGGCGGGCAAGTGGGTGGGCAGGATGCTGGGGACCGACCAGACCCAGTTGCGTGCCTCCGCGGCCCGTTGGTGCCAAAGCCTCACCCGGTTGCCGACGGAAAGTTCAGAGCCCCTCTTGGCCGCGGTGCAGGACGCCGATGGGGCTGTTTCCCGCGAGGCGGCCTGCGCGGCCGCCCTGCATCGGGTTCCCGGTGTGGCGGAATCGCTGGCGGCAGCGCTGTTTCAGCGCGATGAGACCGACGCCCAGGTGCAATCAGCCAACCTGCATGCGTTGGGCCTGCTGGGGCGCGAGGGGGCCGAGCGGATGCTGTCCGCCGCCCAGACAGGGGTGCGGGCCGAGGCGGTGCGGGCCCTGAGAGCCCGTGTCGGTTTTCCCTGGCCGGCGGATCAGGGGGGCTCGCAGGAACTGTGGCTGGAGCATCCCCACCTCGGTCCCGACCAACAGGCGCTTTACCTGGAAGGTTTGCGCGCCTGGAGGGGGTGGGCGGGAGGAGTTGATAAATCGTCTATTGCTGCTCTGAAATGGCTGGAAAGCCATACCGATCAGCCCCCCGAGTTGCTGGAGGCCGGCCTGCGATTGTCCGGCGATTTGCCCGTGGGGCAGTCTTCCCTCGACTGGTGGCGACAGATGGTGCGGGAACGCAAGGGAATGGTTTCCGCCCTGGCCATGCGGAATCTGGCGCAATTGCCTGTGCCCGCCTGGGGGGGGGAGGTTTCGGACGCTTTGGCCCTGGAGGAACTCAGTTCGGCCGAAAGACTCGCCGCCCTGCGTTTGTTCCGAAGGTGGGATCAGCCTTCCGCCGCCATCAAGATGGCGACACCGCTCCTGGAACCGGGGGCCTTGCCCGGCCAAAGCCCGGCCGTGACGGAGGAGGCTTTGAAAACCCTGGCGCTGCTGGATGGCCCCGGGGCACGGGATGCGGCCATGCGCGTGGTGGAAATGGCCAAAAAATCGCCCTCCCTGTTGGGAGAGGCCTGCCGAATCCTCATTCAGGACGCCGACACCCGACGCCAGATCACCGATTCCTTTCCTCTGGGAGCCAAGCCGAAATACCCCTCCCTGGATTTCTCGGTGTGGTTGGATGCCTTGGCCGCCACCGGATCCTCAGCCGAGTACGACCGTGCCGTCAGCCGCAACTGGCTGGCGGATGCCGATGGCCAGGCCAAACTGCAGGCGGCTGTGAATACCCACGGGGATGCGCGGCGGGGATTGTTTGTGGCGCTCGATCGGACCCGCGCCAATTGCCTGGGCTGTCACCGGTTTGAGGGGGCTGGGGGCGGTGTGGGGCCACCCATCAACCCGGGCCAAACTCCAGGTGCCTTGTTGCGCGCCCTGGTTGAGCCTTCCGCACAGGTTTCGGCCGGGCACCAGATTGTGAGAATTA
>JAFMJU010000231.1 GCA_017853285.1 Gemmataceae bacterium | reverse complement strand
CCGCCTCCGGCGGGGCGCCGATCACCTCCTCGGCCGCCACCTCCTCGGCGTGCCAACCCTTTCCAAAGCGGTAGTTTTGGCCATTAGGGACTAGCTTGTTGTGGGCGCAGCCCATGAACGCCAGGCAAACAGCCGCGAGCGCAAGAAACCGCGCTGGAACAAGCATAGTTGACCCCGAAATTTCCCAACCCCGCCGGAAAAGGCGGATCCGTTGGTTTTATCGGCATTTGGGGCCGGGGGATTTTCTGGATTTTTGGAAATTTGGCTCAAGTTATTAGAGGGTTGGTGACAGAGGACCTCACCCCCCGACCCCCTCTCCATAAATGGAGAGGGGGAGCCAGAGTTATTTGAGGGGGTTGAAGACCAGACCACTGAGGATTTTGGGGTAGAAGTAAGTGCTTTTGGGGGGCATTTTTTCGCCGCCGCCGGCGATCTGCTGGACCATTTCCATGGAGGCAGGTGGGACCAGAACGGCGAGGTCGGAACCCTGATCGGAGGCGAGGTCGTCGAGGACCTCACGGACCTGGTGGACATAGGCGCAGCGAACGCCATCGGGGCCGGCCTGGGGTTTGAGCAGGGTGTCGATGGCGATGTTGTGGAGGATGGAGACCCCGAGTTGGCGCCAGGCGCTGGATTTTGCCGGGGCGGCCTTTTCCATGAGGGCGGGGTCTTTGAGCCTGGCGAGCAGCCACTCGTTGTCGGCCTTGGTTCCGAAAGCAAGCAGGTCCTGGCGGCCGTTGAGTTCAATCTCCTCCCAGGCGGCGCGGCAGCCTTCCTCGCCTGATCCGGCGGAGATGATGTCAAAAGCGGAATCGAGGCATTCGCGAATGCCCTCGGAGGTGACGCCCGGGAGACCGCGGACCAGTCGATGGGTGGGCTGGATTTCGAGGCCCGGATCGGACATGGCGACGAGGAACATGAGGATGTAGCGGGGGGCGGCGTCAGGATCGAGTGGGCGGCCTTCGCGGTTGGCCAGTTCCTCGCGCTCGGCCAGGTACTTGAGGCCGGTCTCGTAGCGGTGGTGGCCATCGGCCAGGAAGACCGGCTTGTCGGCCATGAGGGCGGTGATCTGGGAGACGATTTTGTGGTCGGCCAGGGGCCAGAGGCGGCTGACCACACCGAGATGATCGGTGGCTTCCAGCGGCAGGGCCCGGCCGATGGCCTGGTCGAGCAACTTCGGGATGGATGCCTCGGGATCGGGATAGAGGCCGAAGACCGGGCTGAGGTTCATGGCGGTGGCGCGGAACAGCTTCAGCCGGTCGGCCTTGGGGCCGGACAGGGTTTCCTCGTGGGGAAAAATGCGGCCCTGACCGAAGGGCTCGAGCTTCACCCGGGCGAGGAAGCCCTTGCGGGTGAGGATGCGGCCATCGACCTCGAACCGCTGCTCGACGGCGTAAATATTGCGCTGGGAATCCTGAAGCAAGGTGTCATTGGCAAGCCATTCCCGGAGGCAGGCGGCGCTGCGTGTGTAGCGGTTGTCGTGATCGTTGTCGTTGTCGTTTTCCTTGTTGAGGATGAGGCGCACGACATTGGCAGGGTTTTTGGCGTATAGCTCGTCCTGCAGGGCGGAATCGATCACATCGTAGGGAGGGGCGACAACATCCTCGAGGGCGCCCACCTGGGCCAGGTTGTAGCGGTAACCACGGAACGGCTGGACCTCTGCCACACGACACCCCCTGCAAGCGAGAAACCCCCGCCCAGGAACCGGGCGGGGGCCTTTTGGACCCTAAGGTCATGCTAGGGACCGGAGGAAGGGTAGGTCAAACTTGGCAACGGTTCGCCTGGCACTGGGTTTTTCGATGATTCTGCGAGCCATTTTGACCCGTTTGCAGCCGATTGAGTCTTATGGTTTCAGGCTTTCCACCACATGGCTGGTTGGTGAATGGTAAGATTTAGGCTGATTTGCAAACCTGCCGAAACCAGTTACGGCCCCCAACGTATCCCCCACCCGGTAATGGCCCCATGGGCAGCCTGCTCATCCCGTTGATTCTCCATACCTGCGCCCTTGGGCCAGGCAGCGGGATGATTTCGTTCCGCAATGAGGTGATGCCCCTACTGAGCCAGGGTGGGTGCAACAGCGGCCCGTGCCATGGAAACCTGAACGGCAAGGGCGGACTGAAACTGTCACTGCGGGGCGAAGACCCGGGGCTGGACTGGAAAACCCTGACCCACGGGGTGGGCGGGCGGCGGGTAAACCCGCTGGCGCCCGACGAAAGCTTGCTGCTAGCCAAGGCTTCCGGCCAGACGCCCCATGAGGGAGCGGTTCGCTGGAAGGCGGACGGTTACGCCTACCGGGTGGTGCGGGAATGGATCGCCCAGGGGGCGCGTCCCGACCCCGAGGGGGGCCCGCGGGTGCGGTCACTGCGGGTGGAGCCCGAGGAGATCATTTTGCCGCCTGCCGGGGGCATCCTGCGCCCCAAGGTTTTGGCAACTCTGGATGACGGAAGGGTGTTAGAGACCAGCCGGCTGGCCACCCTGGAACCGAGTGATCCGGGAATCCGGGTGTCGGTTGAGGGAAACGGGCTGGCGCTGTTGGTTCCGGCGGGCAGCCAAGCAGCCATTCTGGTGCGGCATGGCTCGGCCCAGGCCCTGTTGCGGGTATGGAGTTCGGCGGGGCCGGCCAAAACGCCGCGAGCTGCCAACCATCCGGTGGACCGGATCGTTGGCCAACGGTTGGCCAGCCTGGGAATCGAACCGGCGGGCGGGGTGGATGACGGGCACTTTTTACGCAGGGTGTGGCTGGATTTGGCGGGGCAATTGCCACCTGCTGAACGGACCCGAAACTTTTTGGCGGACAGGAGCCCGGAAAAGCGGGCCAACGAGGTGGACTACCTGTTGGGGCAGCCAGCCTTCGCGGATCTTTGGGCACTACATTGGGCGGACCTTTTGCGGGTGGAAGAAAAAACGCTCGACCCCAAGGGTGTGCGGGCGATGCATGCATGGCTTCGACGGGCTTTTTTGGAAAACATGCCGCTGGACGAACTGGCGCGCGCACTGGTGACAGCGCGCGGCAGCACTTACAGCCATCCGCCGGCCAACTTTTACCGGGCCCTGCGGGATCCGCAGACGCGGGCGGAAGCGGTTGCCCAGGTGTTTTTGGGGGTGCGGATCGCCTGCGCCCGTTGCCACAACCACCCATTCGACCGGTGGACAACGGATGACTACAACGCCTTCACTGAGATTTTCAGCGCCATCGACTACAAGGTGCTGGAAAACAAGCGGGCCGACGACCTGGACAAGCACGAGTTCAAGGGTGAGCAGATTGTTTACCTCAGGCGCGGGCCGCCTGAAGAACCGCAAGGCAAAGGGAAAAAGGCAAAAGCACCCGAAAAGCCAATCACCCCGGCCCGGGTGCTGGACGGCCCGACGGCCTTGAAGGGGCCGGACACACCCCAAGACCTCGCGGACTGGATGACCAAGCCTGGCAACCCGTTTTTCGCCAAGGCCCAGGCCAACCGGGTGTGGCGGCGGCTGATGGGACGGGGGCTGGTGGAGCCGGAGGATGATTTCCGGTTGGCCAACCCGGCTAGCCACCCGGAGCTGCTGGAGCACCTGGCTGATTTCCTGGCCCGCAACCGTTTTGACTTGCGGGCTCTGGTCAGACATATCGCGCTAACGGAAACCTATGCCCGGGGAATCGATAAGGCGCACGCCACGGTGACCCAGGATGATGGGATGTGCGCCGCCACCCTTCCCCGGCCCATTCCCGCCGAGCAATTGTTGGACGCATGGGCGGGAGTATTGGAAGCTCCCCTGGATTTCAGCGGGTATCCAGCCGGGACGCGGACCCTGGAGGTCGCGGGTATTCCCGGGCCGAGCCGGCGGCGCAAGAGCGATGATCTGGAGCGTTTTTTGCGGGTATTCGGCAAGCCGGAACGGCTATTGAGTTGTGACTGCGAAAGGACCAGCGATCCGACCCTGGCGCAGACCCTGATGCTGGTTAGCGGCCAACTGCCCCAAAGGCTGTTGACCCAAAGCGCCAGGCTGGACAGGCTTGCCCAAACAGCTCCGGGATCTGCCGTAGCGGAACTGTACCTGGCGGCGCTGTGCCGGAAGCCGACGGACCGGGAATTGACGGATTGCCTGAAACTGCTGGAAGGGGCGAGCGACCGCCGAATCGCCCTGGAGGATCTGGCCTGGGCCCTGCTGGGCAGCCGCGAATTCTTATTGCGCTGGTGAGGTGAAACGATGTTTCCATTGCCTGTTGCGACCCCGCTGGATCGCCGGTCGGTCCTGAAAGTGGGATTTGGCGGACTGGCCGCGCTGGCGGGTGGAACCAGCCGGGGTGCCGTGGCAAAGGGGCGCGCCAAGACCATCATTTTCCTGCACCAGTGGGGCGGTCCCAGCCACCACGACACGATTGATCCCAAGCCGGACGCGCCGGACAACATCCGCGGTGAGCTTGGCGTGTTGAAAACGCGGGTGCCCGGGGCCCTGGTGAGTGACCTGCTGCCCAACACCTCGAAGATCATCGACAAGGTGTGCCAGATCCGCAGCCTGCACCACACGATGGCCAACCACAACTCGGCAGGTTACTACAGCCTGACTGGCATGGCCCCGTCGACGGACGACCAACGGCTCCGGGACTCGCGTGACCTGTTCCCGGCCTACGGGGCCATCGCGGATCGATTCGCGCCGACACCGGCGGGTATCCCGGGATTCGTGGCGTTTCCGCACACGATCGCGGACGGCTCGATCACGCCGGGGCAGCACGCCAGCTTTTTGGGAAAGCGGCACGACCCCCTGTTTGTCGGCCAGGATCCGAACCAGGCGGGCTTCAAGCTGCCGGAACTGGCGCTGCCTGCCGGGATCACGCCGGAACGGCTGGCCCGCAGGGGGGAGGCGCGCAGGATCATCGAGCGGCAACTGGGTGACCTGGAGCAGACCGCGCTGGCCCGGGGCCTGGGAGAGCAATACGACCGGGCGCACGCCCTGCTGGCCAGCCCGAGGGTGCGGGAGGCGTTTGATTTGTCACGGGAACCGGATGCGATCCGCGACCGTTACGGAAGAACCACCTACGGGCAAAGTTGCCTTTTGGCGCGGCGGTTGGCCGAGGCGGGCTGCCGGTGGATCCAGGTGTATCTGCATCCGAGCATCGGCGGGGCCAAGGGAGGCTGGGACACCCATGGTTTCCGCGGCGAAAAGATGTACCCGATACTGAAAAACCACCTGCTCCCCCTGATGGACCAAACGCTGCCGACATTGCTTCTGGATCTGCAGGAGCGGGGCCTGCTGGAGAGCACCCTGCTGGTGTGGGTGGGTGAATTTGGGCGATCGCCCAAGATCAACGACCTGGCGGGCCGGGACCACTGGCCGAAGTGCTATCCGGCCCTTCTGGCGGGCGCGGGCGTGAAACCAGGGCACATCCACGGGCGTTCGGACAAGATCGGGGCTTATCCGGCCTCAGACGCCTGCAAACCGGAAGACCTATCGGCCACTTTGTTCCACCTGATGGGGATCAATCCAGCCACGGAGATACGGGATCCCCTGGACCGACCGCTGCCTCTGAGCCCGGGGAAGGTGATTGACGGGGTTTTGGCCTGAAACGGGGCGCCCACTCATCTATTTCTCATGAACCGAACCGCCCGGAAAGACGTCCCATGCATGGAAGTACCCAATCTGATTGGGTTTGCGTTTGGGCGGGGGGCGGCCAGAAGGGGGGTTGAGGGGCAAAAATCTTGCTAGAATGATGAAGATTCCGTGGCGGATGGCCAAGAGGATGGTGGATACTGTCCCGAAGCCCTCTGGTGGTTGGCCCCCAACAGCCCCCCCTGTCCGGTGACGCTCCGGTGACCGCGAGGTGATGCATGCGGGCAATTTCGCTGAGTCTGGCCGCCCTTTTGATGGGCCTGCTTGCCACCGTGGGCCAATTACCCGCCCAGGGACCGGGGAAAACCGCCGCGGGAAAAGACAGCTCCAAAGACGGTTCCGCCAATCAAGGCGAGGTCAGCACCAACCAGGCCCGGCTGCAACGGGAATTCAGTGATTTCAAATTGTCGCTCAAGCTGCTGGAGCAGCGCCTTTCCCGCACCGGGAAGGCCGAGGACAAGTTGCGGGCCCAGGCCATCCAGGAAGCGTTGCGGATCATCGGCGATTTGGGGACCGACGCGAAGTTCGACACCCTGGTGCAGGCGCTGAAACAACAGGACGCCTTCAAGAGCACGGACAAGCTCCAGGGGTTGGTGGAGCGGAACAAGGAACTGTCGGGCGATCTGACCCGGCTGATCGAGGCGCTGACGCGTGATCCGGAAGCGGAACTGCGCCGCCAGCGGGACGAGGCCAAGAAGATTGTTGAAAAGCTGAAGGATGTGATCAGCAAGCAGGAGCGGGTGCGCGCCAACACCGAGACGGACCGATTGACCCCGGAAGAACTTGCCCGGGCCCAGGCCAAGGTGACCAAGGAAACCCAAGACCTGAAGGACATGATGGAGGGGAAAAAGAACCAAAAGAACAAAGATGGAAAAGATTCCAAAGACGGCAACGAAAAGGACGGGAAAGACTCCCAAGACGGAAAAGACAAGGACGGAAAAGACAAGGACGGAAAAGATAAAGACGGTAAAGACAAAGACGGAAAGGACTCCAAGGGC
>JAFMJU010000230.1 GCA_017853285.1 Gemmataceae bacterium | reverse complement strand
GGTCACCTTGTCGCCCACCCGCAACGGGCCGAAGGGGCCGGCCCCGCCACCGGCATCCGGCCGTTGCGACACGGCGGTGCCCAGCGCAAAGGCTGCCGCCGATACCGCCAACACGAAGGGCAGCGCGCGCATGGTCAATTCCTCCACCTCACCTGATGCATCACAGCAACTTGATACAGGCCACGCCCGATACAACCAGCACCGCCCCCACCACCCGTCCGGGGGTGATGGCGCGGACATCGAGGCCCATCCAGCCATGGTGGTCCAGCAGCATGCTGGAAATCAGCATCCCGCCCACCATGGCTGAAAGAAACACCCCCGCTCCCAGCCTGGGGGTTAGCACCGCGCCGGCCAGCACGATCAGCGCGCCCAGGGGGCCGCCGATCCAGTTCCACCAGGGGGTGGCGCGGATCACCTCGGCGGGTGGCGGGGTTGGGCGGAACAGCAGCATCAGGGTCACCGCGGTGACGATGGTGCCGCACACGCTGAAAAACGCCGGGTACCACGGGTCGTTCAGGTTCCTGCGGAACGAGCCATTGGCCGAAGCCTGCAAGGTCAGGCAGATGCCCGCCCCGATCGCCAGCAACACATTCACCACCGTCGGACCCATCAGACCACCCCATCCCCATGCCAGTCGGCCAAAGCCGAATCATCCATCCTACTCGGCCCAGTTCAGCGTGCGCCCCACCGCCTTGCGCCAGCCCACCAACAGCTTTTCCCTGTCTGCCGCCGTGGTGGCCGGAGTGAACTCCTGGTCCAAAACCCAGTTCTTCTCGATATCCCCCAGGCTGTTCCAGGTGCCCGTGGCCAAGCCGGCCAGGTAGGCCACACCCAAGGCTGTGGTCTCCTGCACGCGGGGGCGTCGTACCGGCACTCCGAGCAGGTCGGCCTGGAACTGCAGCAGGGCGTTGTTGCGGCTGGCCCCGCCATCCGCCTTCACGCTGGACAGCTTCACGCCGCTGTCGGCCTCCATCGCCCCCAAAAGATCCGCCGATTGCCACGCCATCGATTCGACAGCCGCCCGGGCGATATGCGCCGCGGTGGTGCCCCGGGTCAGACCGAAGATGCCGCCCCGCGCCCGGGGATCCCAGTGGGGTGCCCCCAAGCCGGTGAATGCCGGCACCACGAACACGCCTCCCGCATCGGGCACGCTGGCCGCCAGGGTTTCCACCTCTTCGGACTTGCGGATGATCCCCAGCCCGTCGCGCAGCCACTGCACCACCGCCCCGGCCACAAACACCGCGCCCTCCAGGCAGTAGGTGGTCTTGCCGCCGATGCGCCAGCCCACGGTGGTGAGCAGGTTGTGGGCGCTGGGCACCGGCTTGTCGCCGGTGTTCAGCAGCAAAAAGCAGCCGGTGCCGTAGGTGTTCTTCGCGCTGCCTGGCTGGAAGCAGGCCTGGCCGAAGGTGGCCGCCTGCTGATCCCCGGCGATACCGGCGATGGCCACCGGAGCGCCCAGCATTTCCGCATCGGTCTGCCCGGCCACACCGCTCGAATCCACCACGCGCGGCAGCATGACCCGTGGGATATTCAGGATGGCCAAAATCTCATCATCCCAGTCCAGCCGGTGGATGTCGAACAGCAGCGTCCGGCTGGCGTTCGACACATCGGTCACATGTAGCTTGCCACCCGTCAGCTTCCAGATCAGCCAGGTGTCCACCGTGCCGAACAGGATTTCACCCTTGGCGGCGCGTTCCCGAAGGCCGGGGATGGTCTCCAGCAAATGCACCACCTTGGTGCCCGAGAAGTAGGCGTCCACCACCAGGCCGGTGCGCTGGCGGATCAGGGAATCGTGTCCTTGTGCCTTCAGCCGGTCGCACACCGGCGCACTGACGCGGCTCTGCCAGACGATGGCGTTGGCCACCGGCTTGCCGGTGGCCTTGTCCCACAGGATCGTCGTCTCACGCTGGTTGGTGATGCCCAGCGACCCGATCTGGCTGGCCGAAAGGCCGGCGCGGGCCAGCGCCTCGCGCGCGCAAGCAAGTTGCGTCTGCCAGATCTCCTCGGGGTCATGCTCCACATCGCCCGGGGCGGGATAGATTTGCGGCAGCTCCCGTTGCGCCACCGACAGAGGCCGTCCGTCTTGCCCGAACACGATGGCCCGACTGGAGGTGGTCCCCTGGTCCAACGACAGTATCGGCTTGCCCATAACCATGGCCAAATACCCCAATCAAAGCCCAAAGGGAGAAAGCCCGGACCCGCACCGGGCAGGGCTTGATTGTAATGGGAAACAGGGCCGTAGGGTGGCTCCCTAGCCGTACCGCTCCGGGTCGAGTAGATCCAGGGCGACGGAGGGCTTTTCGCCGTCCAGCAACTGGCCCACCAGCTTGCCAGTGACCGGGCCCAGGCTCAGGCCCATCATGGCGTGGCCGGTGGCCACCACCAGGTTCGGCACCTTCTTGCTGCGCCCAACATACGGAAGGCCATCCGGCGAGCAGGGGCGCAGTCCCTTCCAGGGTTCAATGTCGGCGAAGTCCGTCTCGGTGAACGCCGGGTAGTACTGGCAGAACGAGCGCTGGATGCCGCGTACCCGGGCCGGGGCAACCGATTCGTTCAGGCCCGAGATCTCCATGGTGCCGCCCACGCGGAGCCGGCCACCCATTGGCGTGACGGCCACCCGCGCCTCGGTCAAAATGGTGCACAGGGTGGGCAGTTGCCGCGGCTTGGCCAGCGTCAGGCTGTAGCCCTTGCCCGCCTGCATGGGCAAGCCAAGGCCCAGCTCTTTGGCCAAAAGCGGCGACCACGAGCCCGCGGCCAACACCATCTGATCGGCTTCCAACTCACCGGCGCTGGTACGGGCTCCACGCAGGGCAGACCCGTCGCGCACAAACCCGGTCACCTCGGTGTTGAAGTGGAAGCTCGCACCCAAGTTGCGGCAGCGGTTTTCCAGGCCCGCCATCAGCCGGTTGGGGTCGAGGTGGCAGTCTTTGGGGAAATAGACCGCGCCTTCAATCGCCAGTTCGGCCCCCGGGTCCAGCTTTTTGGTACCCGCCGCATCCAGCACCTCGGCCGGCACGCCCAACTGGTTGGCCCGCTCGGCCATGTGGGCTTCCTCTTCCAGACCCTTGGCTGTGCGGCACAGCATCAACAGACCCTTGGTCTCGAGCCCGAAGTCGCCGGGCCCGTTTTCGGGGTGGCTGGCCCAGGTGGTGTAGATGTCGCGGCTTTGGTAGTTCAGGTCACGCAGGATGGGCTCGGCCGCCTTCACCCGCGCCGCGGTGGAAGCCCGCCAGAACCGCAGGCCCCAGGTGAACAGGTCCCACGACAGGCGGGGCCGGATATAGAAGGGGGATTCCGGGTTCCACATCCACTTGATGCCCATCCACACCGCGCCCGGCGCGGCCAGCGGCACGAAATGGCTGGGCACCACCATGCCGGCGTTGCCGAACGAGCACCCGTCACGGGAGGAAGGGCCCCGGTCCACCACCGTCACCTGATAGCCGCGCTGCAGGGCATGCAGGGCCGACGACAGCCCGATCACCCCGGCACCCAGAATCAGCACCCGCTTGGACATGCAACCCTTCCAAAATAAAAACCTGTTTTTCAATCAATCCAGCCGGATACCCCAGCAAAACGGATCGCGCGCATCCACGAGCAGGGTCGCCTCGGCGGTCACATGGGCCGTGCCGGTCACGGTGGGGATGATCTTGCCGCTGTCGGCCGTGTTGCCGTCCCACTCGAACCGCCCGACAAACCGGGTGCCCAGGATGCTTTCCTGCACCCACTGTTCGCCCGGTTGCAGTTTGCCATCGGCCGCCAGGCAGGCCAGCTTGGCGCTGGTGCCGGTGCCGCAGGGGGAACGGTCGTAGGCCAGCCCGGGACACAAGACAAAATTGCGCGCATCGGAACCGGGCGCCCCGGGGCCGATCAGTTCCACATGGTCCACCTCGGGATGGCCGCCCGCGTTCACCGCCTGGCGGATGCGGGTGGAAAGGTCGGTCAGGTCGGCCACACAGGGCAGCGTGAGGCGGTGGCCATGGTCTTCCACGAGGTAGAACCAGTTGCCGCCCCAGGCGACATCGCCGGTCACCTCGCCATGGCCCGGCACGGTCACCTTCACGCCCTTGTGGGCGCGCCAACTGGCCACATTGCGCACCGAAACCGAACCATCCGGCAGCAGCGTGGCTTCCACCACACCCACGGGTGTCTCGATCCGGTGGGCGCCCGGCTGCAATCGGCCCAGGTGGGCCAGCGTCACCACCAGGCCGATGGTGCCGTGGCCGCACATGCCGAGGTAGCCCACATTGTTGAAGAAGATCACCCCGGCCGAGCAGGACGGGTCGGCGGGCTCGCACAGCAGCGCCCCCACCAGCACATCGCTGCCGCGCGGTTCGTTCACCACGGCTGAACGGAAGGTGTCATGCCGTTCGCGCAGCAGTGCCAGGCGGCGGTCCAGCGGACCGCTTCCCAGGTCGGGGCCGCCCTCCAGCACCACGCGGGTGGGTTCACCCCCGGTGTGGGAATCGACCACGCGGATCCGCTGGATGGCGTTGGCGCTCATGGTGGGTTCGGTGGACAGGGGCCGATCAAAGCTTGGGCCGTTCGGCCAGCCCCTTGTGGATGATCTTCAGCACCGCCTCGCGCTCGGCGCCCGAAAGGGCCAGCCGCGGCTCGCGCACCCATTCGGCGCCCAGCCCGGCCTCCTGCACGGCCAGCTTGATGTACTGCACGAACTTGATGTGGGTGTCGAGCTTCAGCAACGGGTAGAACCAGCGGTACATCTGCCGCGCCTCGTCCCACTTGCCCTGCCGGGTCAGTTCCCAGAAGTACTGGTTTTCCTTGGGGAAGGCGATGCCCGAACCGGCCACCCAGCCATCGATACCCAGCACGGCCGATTCCAGCGCCAGGTCATCGACGCCCACATAGATCTGGTAGCGGTCGCCCACCTCGATCCGCAGCTCGGTGATGCGGCGGGTGTTGGCGGAACTCTCTTTGAGGGCGACCAGGTTCTTGATGTCGGACAGCTTGGCGAACTGCGCGGGGGTGATGTCCACGGTGTAGCCGACCGGGTTGTTGTAGAGCATCCACGGCAGGCGGGTGGCGGCGGCCACCTTGCGGAAGTGGTTCTCGGCCTCGGCCGCGTCGGCCTTGTAGACCATGGCGGGCATGACCATGTAGCCCGAGGCGCCGAGCTTCTCGCCGTCGGCCACATAGCGGCAGGCGGCGGCGGTGCTGGTTTCCGCCACGCCGCTGAGCACCGGGATCCGGCCCTTGGCTACCTCGACGGCCCGCTTGAGGACGGCGCGCTTTTCCTCGGGGTCCATCGACTGGTTCTCGCCGAGGGAGCCGCAGACGATCAGGCCGGTCACGCCGGAATCGACCAGGGCCTCCACATGTTTGGAGAAACCATCGAGGTCGAGCGACAGGTCCTTGTGGAACTGGGTGGTGATCGCGGGAAAAACGCCGTGCCATTTGCCGTGGGACATGGAAAACCGCCTTGCCTTGGGTATCACGAGAAGGATCCTGTCAATTTACGCTTTCGGGGGGCTTGTGTCTTGGAGGAATCGCCCGCGCGGGGGGATCTGGCGTTGGCGGGTTCCGGGGGGGATCATGGGAACAAGGCGCGCGGGGATCCTTCCCTCCCCCGGGCCGCTCCACCGCACCCCCGGGGACAACCCGATGCTGAACCTGCTGGCCGTCCTGCTGATACCCGTCCCCGGGCAAACGGTGCCTGATTGGGAGCTGGTGACCCGCGACGCCGGCTGGCAGGCGCGTGATTCGCAGGGGGAGCTGGTGTTCAACAACCGGCTGTGGATTATGGGCGGGTGGTTCGATTCCTTTTCCTCCCCGCCGCGGGATGTGTGGAGTTCGGCGGATGGCAAGTCGTGGACCCGGGTGACTGACAAGGCCCCCTGGCGGCATTCGGACCTGCCGATGACGGTGACCTTCCAGGGCAAGATGTGGCTGATGGGCGGTTGGGCGGACGGCCGGCTGAAGACCCACTCGGCAAGCGCGCAAGTTTGGAACAGCGACAACGGTGCCGACTGGAAGCTGGTGACCGACAACGCGGGCTGGTCGCCGCGGCTGGCGGCGGGCGTGACGGTGCACGCGGGCAAGCTGTGGATTATCGGTGGCACCGAGAATTACTATTTCGGCACCGGGAAAAGTATCAAGAATGATGTCTGGTGCTCGGCCGATGGCAAGACCTGGACCTGTGTGACCGAGGCGGCCCCGTGGAAGCCGCGGGCCTACCACCAGGTGGTCGCCCACGGGGGCAAGCTGTGGGTGCTGGGTGGCGGCAACTACCAGCCGGGGTACGAGGCGTTCCACGATGTCTGGTGCTCGGAGGATGGCAAGGACTGGACCTGTGTCACCGGGAATGCCCCGTGGTCGCCACGTCTGTGGTTCTCGGCGGTGACCCACCGCGACCACCTGTGGGTGCTGGGGGGGTGGTCGAACCACCCGGCGAAAAACTGGGGCGATGTCTGGTATTCCAGGGACGGCAAAACCTGGAAGGAGCTGAAAACCGCCACCCGGCCGAAGGAGCGCCACGAGCACTCGGCGCTGGTGTTCCAGGATGCCATCTGGATGCTGGGCGGCCACGCGCAACCGCTGTGCAGCGAGGTGTGGAGGCTGCGGCTGCCGGGGGGCTGGCAGGGTGAATGATC
>JAFMJU010000229.1 GCA_017853285.1 Gemmataceae bacterium | reverse complement strand
CGGCCCCCTCCATGCTCAGGATGAACCCGATTGGTTCCCTTTCCGGCCCGCGCGGGCCGGCCCAAAGCCCCTCGTGGGTGGTGAGTTGGTGCTGGTAGCAGATCATCCGCATCGCGCCGCGCCGGCACATGGCCTCGTACCAGGCCAATTGGCCCCGGGCAGCACCGTGGGCCCCGGGCATCGATTCATAGCGCTGCAGGCCGGGAACCAGGTCACTCCGGTGCAACCTGGCCAGCAGGGTCGCCACCACCAACCCAAATCCCCCCTCCCGCAGGGCCGGAAGCGAAACGGTGCTCACACCGCGCCCCTTACCCTGCACCCCTAAATCCTTCTCCCGCCGGCGGATCGCCTCCACCGGCAGGGACAGATCCCGGTTCCAGTCGAGCGCGTTCCAGGCCAAATCCAGATGTGCATCCACTAGCATGGCGCAAGACTCCGATATCCATTGCAATTCAAATAGACTTCAAAACGCCGGCACTTTGCGCCTCTGGCAAAACGAATTGGCGGCATCGCCAAATGATCTGGGAAAACCCCCGTCCGACTGCTAACATTGCATCCAAGTGATCTAGCTCACAGCCTGCAAAAGGCAAGAATGCATCGTTTGGAAGGATTGTTCCCATGCCCCGCAAGCGTCCTCACACCGCTGCCCAAAAGAAGGCCCGTCAGGCCAAGTTCGCCAAGCGTCGGGCAGGCAACAAGCCCAAGCTGGGGATCCCCCCCAAGCTGATGAAGGGCGTCATCGAAAGCTGATTACGTCAAAGCCCCGGTATTCAGTTCAGGGCCTCTCCAGCTCCACCCCGGTCAACCAGGGTGTGAGCCTGCGGTCTAGCTCGGGCTCGGGAATGCTGATGCTGTTGAGCCCAATTCCCAAAAGAACCAATTCCGGCCATTCCATTTTCAGCAGCTCCAAAAGACCCTTGTCCCCCAGATTATTCTGACGCAAGTCCAGATGGCGCAGGCTGCTTCGCGCGGGCGATTCACCCAATACCGAGACAGCCTCCGGATCCAGTCCGCAATTGCCCTGCCTCAACTCAATCAGGGTGGTGCCCAAACCGCGGATCAGCCTTCCCCATCCCTGCCCGCCGCTTCCCACCTCATTCAGGTTCAAACGCTCCAGTCCAGCCAGCCAGTGGGCTTCGGCCAAAGTTTCCAAAAATCCGTCACTCAACCGGTTGCCGGTCAGATCCATATCCTTCAGCCCGTGGAATGCGGCATCCAGCAGCATTTCCACATCGAGTGTCTCCTCGATTTCCCCATGTCCAAGGTTCAAGCGCCGCAAATTTTCGCACAAGGGGCTGCGTCCAAGGTTGTACAGCACCCCCAATCCCACGCCGGTGCCGGACAAATCCAGTTCGACCAAATGAGGCAGGGCCCATCCCTCCTCGAAAAAAAACACCGAATCCTCGAAGGTGAGCCGGTTTCTGGCCAGGCTGAACGCTTCCAGATCGGGCGGCAAACCCAACCGTCCCAAATCCAGCATTTGCTCGAATTCAATCTGGTTGGCGGGCAGACCCAGCCGCCTCAGGGCGGGGACCCGTTGGGCCGTGGGAGCCATACCCATGGTCATGGCCTTGGGAAATGCCCACCCGGCCAGTGTCAGTTCCCGCACTGTGCCCAGCCATCGCTCCACTCCGGGGCTTCGGAAAAAACCGTTCGCGGCACCCACGCCGGAAACCTCCAGGGCATAGGGTGTGCCCGGAAGCCAGGCAACAGGCTCAAAACCCTGGGTGCCATCGGTTGACGAATGAAATCGCCAGGAGCGCACCGTTTCCAATCGCCACCCAGACCCTCCCCGCGACATGCCACCCGCGTGGTGCTGCCAAACATCCCACGGCACATGGCACATCCAGGGCAACCCGCCCCGGAAAACCAGGTGGGGCCTCACCCATTCCGGATAGGGTTCCAGAAGGGCACGGGCATGTTCCTTGAAAAAACGGACAGCCTGACTCCGGCAAGCCAGCGCATGGCCGGCTCCCGCCCGTGCCAACGCATCCGGCAAGCCGCGGGGGGCATCCTCCGCGAGGGCCGGAAGGGTGCACGGGGTCGCGGCCTCCTCGCAGGCCAACTGCAGCCGGATGAATTCGGCCCGTGTTTGGCCCGATGGCCCCTGGTGCTCCTCCAGCCAGTCCGCAAGGACCAACCGGGGAAAAAGCGAAAGCGGCTGTTCCGGGTGGAGCGCCTCCTCCCGGGCAACCACCCCCAGCAATTCCTCCTCCAGATCCGCCATCCGACCTTCCGCGGTTGACTGCACACCACCCACCGACAGGATAGGACCGTCCCGCCCCGGGGCGTAAAAAAGGCCGGGCAACCCCGCGGGCTGCCCGGCCTTTGAGATCACATTGCCCGAGTGCGTCAGGCCGAGGCGTCGCCCACCTTGTAGCGGGTGAAGGCGACAGGCTTCAGGCCGGCGGCCTTCAGAAGCTCGCCAACGGTCTTGGATTCATCCTTCACGAAGGTCTGCTCCTCCAACACGCTTTCCTTCAACCAGGTGTTCAGGCGGTTCTCGGCGATTTTCTCGACGATGTTGGCCGGCTTGCCCTTGGAGGTCTCCTCCGCCTGCGCCTTCGACACCTCGCGCTCCTTGGCGATCAGGGCCGGGTCAACCTTGTCCCGGCTGATGGCCATGGGGGTCTTCGCCACGATATGCATGGCGATGTCCCTGAGCAGCGTGGGGTCGGCCTTGGCACCCTCGCAGTGGATCATCACGCCCACGGTGCCGTCATGGTGCACATAACCGCCCACCTGGCCACCCTGGTAGCGAGCCATCCGATGCGGCTGGATGTTCTCGCGCAGCAGGCCAACCACGTCGGCGATACGCTCCTTGATGGTCTTGGCCTGGCTGTGGTGCTTCTCCTCGCCCATCGCCTCGGCGTTCGCCGCGGGACCCTTGACGGCCACATGGTTCGCCAGGTCGCTGGCCAGCTCCACGAACAGCTCGTTCTTGGCCACGGGGGCCGACTCGCAGCGCAGCTCGATCAGCCCGCCGGAGGTCCCGTCCGGTGCCACCCAGATCCCGATGCGGCCCTCGCCGGCCTCGCGGCCCGAGGCCTTGGCCTGGATGGCGCTGTTCTTCTTGCGCAGGATCTCGATGGCCTTGTCCATGTCGCCATCGGCCTCGACCAGCGCCTTCTTGCAGTCGCCGAACGGGGCGTTGGTGCGGTCGCGCAGGGTCTTCACGAGTGCGGGGGTGATTTCCGCCATGACTTTCTCCTCCATTCCCGGTCGGGAATCCAATCAACCAAAAAAAATCGGCGCCAAATTAGGGGGTCGGCACGAAGGTCCGGCGCCGGGCGCAAGGCCGGGCGCCGGATTTCCAACCGGATATATCCGGATTAGTCGCGGTCGGCGAGGGAGCGCTCGGGGCGGGGCCGCATGGCCTGCTGGCTGCTCTCGCGATTCACGTTCGCGGCGCGGCCGTCCACCACGGCGTCGGCCAGCTTGCTGACGATCAGCTCGATCGAGCGGATGCTGTCGTCGTTGCCAGGAATGGCCAGGTCGATGGTGTCCGGATCGCTGTCGGTGTCGATCAGCGACAGCACCGCGATGCCCATGCGCTGGGCCTCCTGCACCGCAATATGCTCGCGCTTGGGGTCCACCACCACCAGCGCGTCCGGCAGCCGCACCATGTCGCGGATGCCCGACAGGTTGCGCTGGATCTTGGTCAGCTCGCGGCTCAGCGTGCTCACCATCTTCTTGCTGTAGGTGCGGATGATGGCGGTTTCGGGGGCGCGGCTGATATCCAGGCGGCCCGACTCGTTCAGCATGTTCTTCATGTGGGCGTTGAGGTCCACCTTGCTGGGAATCTCGTTGGCGCCCAGCCACATGGCTTCCAGCTCGGTGAGGCGTTTCAGGCGCTCGCGGATGGTGCGGTAGTTGGTCAGCGTGCCACCCAGCCAACGCTCGGTCACAAAGGGCATGCCGCAGCGCTTGGCCTCGCGCTCAACGGTTTCCTTCGCCTGCCGCTTGGTCCCCACGAAGAGAACCAGACTGCCTTCGGAAGTGATCTTGGTGAGGTACTTGTGGGCGCGGAGCAAACCGCGGACAGTCTCGCGCAGGTCGATGATGTGGATGAGCTTGCGCTTGCCGTAGATGTAGGGGCGCATCTTGGGGTTCCACCGGCTCGCCCGGTGACCGAAATGCACGCCGGCTTCAATCAACTCGTCCACCTTGATGATCGACACGCTCAAGACTCCTTGCGGTCAGAAAAAAAAACAAAAACCCGCCACCGGTTGCCCTTACTCCGGACACCGGCACTTCGGCGGATTGCTCGAAGACTGCCTTAAGCCTACCAGAAAACGCCAATTTCAAGCAATGGCCGCCTGACCGGCACCCTGGGGATTTGGCAGTCCGACAAGCCTAGAATACTATCGTCCTCACCTGTCAGGCCCCCTGATACCAAATTCCGCGAGATTATTATGAATAATACAAATCAAGAAAAATCAAAAAATATAAAAAGCGAAATAGAAGTATCAAAAACAACCGTGTCTCAGTACCTCATCCGCCGTCTGGGGGAATTGGGGGTGACCGATATCTTTGGCATCCCGGGTGATTATGTCCTCGGCTTCATGAAACAGGTGGAGGAAAGCCCGATCCGCCTGGTTGGCACCACCAACGAACTGTGCGCCGGCTACGCCGCCGATGCCTACGCCCGCCTCCGCGGGCTGGGTGTCCTTTGTCTCACCTATGCCGTGGGCACCCTCAGCGCCGCAAACGCCATCGCGGGGGCATTCGCCGAAAAATCGCCCCTGGTCGTCATCAGCGGCGCCCCGGGCCTCAGGGAACTGCGCAAACGGGGCATGCTCCACCACATGGTGGGGCCAGCTGATACCCAACTCCGCTCACTCCAACCGATCACCGCGGCCCAATGCGTGCTCGATGATCCTCTCACTGCCCTGCGGGAAATCGACAGGGTGCTGGAGGTTTGCCTGCGCAGGAAACAACCGGTCTACATCGAGATCCCCCGCGACCGTGTGGACCTCGAGTGCCTCGAACTCCCGCGTCAGCACTCCGCCGCCCCCGCCAGCGACCCCGATGAATTGCGCGAGGCCGTCGGCGAGGCGATGGCCATGCTGAACACCGCCCAGAAGCCCGTCATCCTCGCGGGGATCGAGATACACCGCATGGGGCTGGTGTCGCAGCTCACGGCCTTTGCCGAGAAGCACAACATCCCAGTCTGCTCCACGCTCCTGAGCAAGTCGGTCATATCCGAGAAGCACCCGCTCTACGCCGGAACTTATGTGGGCGCGCTCAGCCGAAAGGATGTCGTCGATTTCGTCGAGGAATCCGATTGCGTCCTGTCACTGGGGGCCATGCCCACCGACATGGATACCGGGATCTTCACCACCCACCTCTCGCCAACCAACACCATCTTCGCCATCGCCGAAGGGATCCGCATCTGCCATCACTCCTTCGGGGATGTCCTGCTGGATGAATTCCTGGCGAGGTTGGCCAGCCAGGAATTGCCAGTTTTCTCCCGTCCGGTTCCCGGCCTCAAGAACCCGCTTGCGGCCCCCTGGAAGGCTGACCCGTCCCGCCCTGTCACCACCGCCAGGCTCTTCCAGAAGGTGAATTCGATTCTCACGCCCGAAACCGCGGTCCTTGCCGACCCGGGCGACGCCATGTTCGGCTCCATCGACCTGGCCGTGCACCAGGGGGCCAAATTCCTCTCCAGCGCCTTTTACGCGACGCTGGGCTGGGCGGTGCCCGCCGCCATTGGCGCGCAGGTGGCCATGCCCGGCCTTCGCCCGCTGGTGCTGGTGGGCGATGGGGCCTTCCATTTCACGGGCACGGAACTCTCTTCGGCGGTCCGCCTGGGGCTGGATCCCATCGTGATCGTCCTCAACAACCACGGCTACCTGACCGAGCGCTTCATCCTCGAGGGCTCCTTCAACGATGTCCAGGAGTGGCAGTTCCACAAGCTGCCCGAGTTGTTCGCGAGCGGCCTGGGCTTCCTCGTCCGCACGGAGGGCGAGCTGGACGACGCCCTCGCCAAGGCCCTGGCCAACAAAGGCAAATTCTCCATCCTCAATGTCCAGCTAGACCGGATGGACTCCAGCCCCGCCCTTCGCCGCCTGGGCGAGAGCCTTTCCGGGCGTGTGGGCTGACAGCTCAGGCCGAAATCCTTCCCAGGATTCGCTCCAATCCCTCCAGCGCGCGGGTGCGGTGGCTGATGGCTTGCTTCACCACAAGCGGCAACTCGCCAAAGGTCGCGTGAAACTCGGGAACCAGAAAAAGCGGATCGTATCCGAATCCGCCCAAGCCCCTCTGGGCCTCCACGATCACCCCGTGGCAATGCCCCTCGGCTTTGGCCACCACCCGGCCCTCCGGGTCCGACACCACGGCATGGCACACATAATGGGCCCGCCGGTCCGCCTTACCTTCCAGTTCCGCGAGCAGCTTCCGGTTGTTGGCGGCGTCATCGCCGTGCGTTCCCGCGTAACGGGCCGATAGCACCCCGGGGGCTCCGCCCAACGCCGGCACCACCAGGCCGCTATCCTCGGCAAGCACCCATTGCCCCAGGGCCAGCGCCGTCTCACACGCCTTTTTCTCGGCGTTGCCCCCGAAGGTGTCGCGGTCCTCCTCCACTTCCGGAGCCTGCGGAAAGCCGGAAAGATCCAGAAGCTTC
>JAFMJU010000228.1 GCA_017853285.1 Gemmataceae bacterium | reverse complement strand
GACAAGCAAAAGCAGGAACTGTTGGTGGTGATGACCCCGCACATCGTGCGCAACAAGTGGGACGCGGCTCGGGTGCTGGTGGAAGAAGGGCGGCGCATGGACTGGGTTTTGGGTGAGGTTGCCAAAATTCACGGGAGCCAGGGGCCCAATCCTTTGTTCCCCAATCCTCTCGATTGCCAGAATCCTGACGGGAATATGCCCGCAAGCCCGCTTCCACCTGCTGGCGGTGAGGTGCCTGCCCTTCCGGTTCCAAAGAACCTGACCCCCGGTCTTCCTGGTGCGTCCATCCCCGAAGTGGGCAAGCCGCCTGTGCCAGGTTCTACCATCCCGGCCGCCCCGGTTGTGCCCGCCAAACCGGCACCCTCCACCCCGGAAATTCCTCCGGCGGTTGACCAGGAAGGCCAGCAGGCGATGCGTAAACCGATCGGTCCTGCCGCTCCTGTGGTTGCAAATGGGGCAGGGAACGGGCCAAAGACCTTTGTCCTGCCCAGCATCAACAAGGATGGCCCCAGTCCCCTGGCTGCCATGGCCAACCAGGCCCGCGGCATCCAAACGGTGGGTGCCCAGCAAGGCAACGGGCCAGCCGTGGTGATTCCCGCCAACAACGCGGTCCGGCCTCAGCAGGGACGCTGATCCGAACCCCGGTTTTATCGAACACTGCAACGGATACCCAAGGAGGGGTTGACGATGAAAGTGACCAATCGATTTCTGCATACTGCGAAAAAATTGCTCGGCATGTGGGGCAAGGGTGCATCCCTGGGCTTGGCTGCCGCCTGCCTCTCGATGGGCTGTGAGGCTCTGGAGAAACACAGCGCCAAGGAAGGCTTCAACATGGGGTTCCTGAAAAAGAAGGAACCTCCAGTCCAGATTGTCAGCACCTGGAAGCCCGAGGTGGTTTTCGTGGCCGATCCCGCCAACCAGGGGCGGCCAAACCCTGGTTTGGCCGGAAGGGTCTACCTGTTCCAACAGGACCTGGGCACTTCGGCAACCTGGGACGGGAAGCTGGAAATAGACCTGTTTGATCTGGGAGTTGCGCAGGGAACTGTTCCGGTACACATGGAACGGTGGGAATATGATGCCGCATCGCTGTCCAAGCTGATTCGGAAAGATCCGATCGGTGATGGCTACACCTTATTCCTTCCCTGGGGTACTTACCGGGAGGATATCCAGAAAATTCAGTTGAAGCTTAAATTTGACCATGGTGGCACCTTCCCGTTGTATGGTGATACCGGGACGATCACCCTCAACGGGCCCTTGAAAATGACCTCCCATTCCACCACGATGATGCCCGATCAGTTTGCCAATCAACCTCCTCGCGCTCCTGGTAATCCCGCGGGTTCCCGAACCATGGATCCCCGTCTGGCAAAGCCTGAAACCCCATTGCGTCAAGTGATTCCCCGCCCGGAGCATCCCCTGATGCCCAAGGAAGAAAACCTCCAGCAACTGCCGCCACCCCGCCAGCTACCCGGGCAAAATCAGCCCATGGGCAATCCCATCCCCGGTCGCATGGAATTGCCTGCTCCCCGAATGGATGTCCCTAGCCCCTTGAAATTACCCACCCCGGGGGCGGCCCCCGCACCGGTTGATCCTCCGGTGGGAATCAACCCTGCTGTTCCACCAGCGGATCCTTCCCAATCCAGGGCGAAACCTGCAGGGAACCCGCCGACCGCCCCGCGATTGGAATTGGTCGAGCCGGGTGATCCTTCCTTGGCAAGAAAAACGGGTTCGGCTCAATCCGAGGGCCAACAAAAGGTGTGGACCTTGCGCTGATTCAGATCCATTTGGGAAAGCCTGAAAAGGCCGCCTCCGGGCGGCCTTTTCCATTTTGTGTCGGATGAAATTCCGGAAAATGGACTCCCTTGCAAAACCGGTTGAACCGGGCGAAGATCAGGTTCTGTTTCGTGCACTGTCGGGTTTGCTGGACATCTCCCATGAATCCTCGAAATCTTTATCCGAAGTGGTATCCGGTGGTGATTCTGCTTCTTGGATATGTGTCGAATGCTCCAGCCCAGCAATTGGATTCGGCCATTGAGGCCATTCGAAATGTGGGGCCCAAGGGGAAGGGCGGTCCCCAGGCTGCCAGTGCCTGGCGGGAGCTGGTTGCCAAAGGTACCGAGGGAATGATCCCGGCCCTCGAGGCCATGGACGATGACAGCCCTCTGGCTGCCAATTGGTTCCGGTCAGCATTGGATGCCATGGAGGACAAGGCCCGGCAACAATCGCAGGCTATCCCGCTGGCACGCGTCGAGAGTTTTGTTCTCGATCGCACCAAGGGACGGGCTGCCCGGGCCTGTGCCCTAGAATTGCTCGAGGTCAATAATCCAGCGGTGGCTGGAAAAATTCTGGATGGGAGCCTTGATGACCCCTCGGGGGAAATCAGGCGCAAAGCCATTAGCCGAGCGATGGCCAGGGTGCCCTCGCTTCCCAAGGATAAACAAACTGAAACCTTGGACCTGCTTTTTCAAAAGGCGGCCGATATCGATCAGGTTGAGAAGATCGCTTCTGACTTGAAGGCACTCGGCAAGGATGTGAGCGTGCGGGACCGGGCGGGATTCCTCACGCGCTGGTCAGTGATTGGACCTTTCGAAAACAAGGATAACCAGGGTTTTCTGCAAAAGAACCCTTTGGAAAACGGGCCTGTCGAACTTTCCCAAAAGGTAGCTGGCCCTTCCGGGGAATTGGCCTGGAAAGACCATGAGACAGTCGACAAGGCCGGCATGGTGGACCTGAACAAGGTGATTGGCAACGAGAAGTCGGTGGTCGCGTTCGCCTATGCCCGGGTTAATTCGCCTGTCGCTCAAAGGGTCCAGTTACGGGTTGGTTCCATCACTTCCGTCCGGATTTATCTCAATAATTCACAGGTCTATGAGCACAACGAATACCACAACGGAATGAGCCCGGACCAATACTTGGCCAATATCGAACTTAAGCCGGGCATGAACACCTTGTTGATCAAGGTGGGCCAGAATGAAAAATCCAAGCCCTGGGAAAAAAATTGGCAATTCCAGGTGCGGTTGACCGATTTTGCCGGCGCACGGGCCAATGTGCAGCCGTTGGCCCCCCGTTGAACCCAATCAGGATGGAGTAAGGCCATGCGGAAACATTTTCTGGTTTTTATGGTGTGTTTGGCCATTTGCGGGGCCGTTTCGGCCCAGGATTGGCCCTGTTTCAGGGGGCCGGACACCGGGGTTTCCAAAGCGACGGGTTTGCCTCTCTCGTGGGATGGAAAAACGGGCAAGGGGGTGGCCTGGAAGTTGGAACTGCCGGGTAAAGGTGTTTCCTCGCCGGTGGTGGTTGGTAACCGCCTGTACTTGACCGCGGCGGTGGGATACCTCGAAAAGCGCTTGGTGGTCCTGGCGGTGGATCCGGGCTCAGGCAAGCAGTTGTGGAAGAGACAGTTGACGGCGACAGGACCCACCGCGTGCCATCCGACGACCAGCATGGCAGGTCCAACCCCGGTTGCCGATGCCCAGGGCGTTTATGCATTGTTTGCCACCGGAGACTTGGTTTCGTTCAGTCCGGATGGGGATTTGCGGTGGTACCGCTCGCTGGTGACTGACCACCCCACGGTCGGAAACCAGGTGGGAATGGCCTCCTCGCTCGCTTTGTCCGGCGGCCTTGTGATTGTGCAAATGGAGAATATCGGCGAGTCCTTCATAGCGGGGATCGAAACCGGCACCGGCATCGAAAAATGGCGTATTCCCAGGGAAAGTTCCAGTACTTGGAACAGCCCGGTTGCTGTCCAGGTGGGTGGCAAGGATCGGGTGATAGTTCAGAACGCCAAGGGATTTGTCCTGCTTGATCCCGCAAACGGTCAGGAAATTTGGAGCCACAAAGGGCCGATGGTGCCCATTGCCTCCCCCGCTGTTTCGGAGGGTCAACTCTTCGCCTGCGGCTCGCCTTTTGTGGCCATGCCGCTGGGTGATTCCCAAGGGAAAATCACTTGGGAGAGTTCCAAAATGGGGGCCAGGCATGCCAGCCCGTTGGCGGTGGATGGCAAAGTGTATGGGGTGGTTCAGATTGGCCTGAATTGTCTGGATGCCAAATCCGGCAAGGAGGTTTGGCAGCAACGCCTGAAAGGGCCTATTTCGGCATCCCCTGTGGCGGCGGATGGCCGGATTTATTTGTTTGCCGAGGATGGCTCGGGTTATGTGGTGAAACTGGGCGGTGACAAACCGCAGCTTCTTGCAACCAACACCTTGGGGGAGTCGGTTTCAGCCACCCCGGCGATTCAGGGTGGCAAGCTCATCTTGCGGGCCGAAAAGCACCTGTGGTGTTTTCAGGCGCCATGAGCCTGAAGACAGCGTCGTTATCCGATGGATACCCCGCCTTGTAATGTGCCACCGAAGGCGAACAACTCGTCGATGAGGCCCCAAGTCGCCCCATTGTAAACCTGGACAGTGGGCATAGGACCGGATTGGGCGCCTACCACCACATCGGTTTGGCCGTTGTTGTCCCAGTCCCCGCTCCCAACTGCGACACCACCCAAGTAGACACCACCAAATGGGAAGAAGCTGCGCACAACTTCCGGACGACCGTCCGGAAGCATTTTGAACACCACCACCGTGCTGGCGGATCTGGGGCCCGATCCGCAGATGATTTCCGCTTTGGCGTCGCCATTCAAGTCTGCCACCGCGACATTCACGGAACCCGCGTAGGTTTGGTCGAAAGCGTAGAAACTGTAGATGCTGGATGCGATTCCCGAATTCACCGCGAATACAACCACATGGGGTGTGGTTCCACCCATGGTTCCGGTGACGATCTCCGCCTTGCCGTCACCGGTGACATCCCCGCAACCTACCGTGACGCCGCCGTAATAGCCCGGGTAGGCGATGAAGCTGACGACAGGTGTCACCACATCTGTTCCAAAAGCCTTCACATGGCTGGCTCCGTAACCGGCCACACCTACCACCACATCGGCTTTGCCATCACCCTGGATGTCCCCTGCGGAGATATTAACCGCACCCTGATAGCCTGGGAAGGAATAAAAGCTGGCCAGCACATTGAATGTCACACCGTCATAGACAACCACATGGCCGTTACCGCCCATCGCGGCGGTGACAATCACATCCTCGACCCCGTCCCCGTTGTAATCACCAGTGGCGCACCGCACACCACCTCTGAATGCCGGGTCAAACGGTTGCAGGTTGCGAGTGGTGCCGCTCGGGTCGCGGATTTCAACAATCGGGGTGGAGCCAGGGGTGCTTAGGCTGAATGCGACAGGTGTCAGGGATTCCCTTGTGAGGGCGGTGCTGAAGCTTCCCACCACAGTTCCTGGGGTTCCCCTCAGGGGGTTCCCCGCCGAGTCCTGGATATTGGCGCTGTTGACCAACTTGACAGTCAGGGCCCCGCTACCAGTGATACCAGTGTAGGTGACATCCCATTCGCTTCCACTGGCGTTTGCGGGCGCGACTGCCATGCCGGTGTATGCGAGGGAACCGGAGGTGGTGGTGGGCAGGTAGGCTTTGGCGACCCCGCGCACACCCTCGGAGAAGGAAAGCCGGATCACCGCCACCCCATCCAGAGCCACCGAACCGATTGGGGCGATCTTGGTAAAGGTCTCAAAATAGGGTTGGACGGTGTCTGAAATCAGATATTTGACTGTTCCGGTGTAGGGGCCTGAAAAGGCGTTTCCGCTCAGGTCCAAAATGGTTGCCGATGCCGGGATATTCAATATCAGCTCACCGTTTCCACCAAGCTGGTTGATTACAACATCCACATAGCTGAAAGGGTTGTTCGGATCGGTGAGGTCGTCACCGACCGTGGTGGAAGCGATCACCCCGGATACGGACCCAGAGGCGGCACCCACTACGAAATCTGCAGGGGAAACCGACGCCGGGTCCAGCAGTTTGCTGAAATTGACACGATAGGTCACCGTGGTGGTTGCCGGGTTTGCGGGGACAGGGTTGATCACATCCATCCCCGTGAGGACGGGCCCTTGTCGGGCCAGGATGTAGGTTTGATTGGGGACCGGGGATGGCCCGTTTGCGGTTGCCGTGTTCCCGGCGATATCCTTGGCCTGGTTGTTGGGATTGATCGCCAGGGACAAGGTGCCCGAAAGCGGGAGCCCGGCAACCCGAACATCATAGGTGGTTGAATTCACAAAAGTGGCGGCTTGTACCGATGCGTAGGTTTGCGCACCGTTTTGGTCCACGATGGCGAGGAAAGTGTTGGCGGGGCTGATGGTATTTTGGACCATCGCCTCGCTGAACACGACCCGGAAGGTTACCTGGGCCGCGTTTGTGTTTTCTTCCGTCGGGTTGAGCCGTGTTATCTGGGAAAGGTAGGGCTTTTCCAGATCGATGGAGTAAACCTGGCCCGCGAACCCCGGTTGTTGGTACGGCTGGTTTTCCAGGGAGACTATGGAGGCCCCGTTTTTGACATTCGCCTGAAGGGTCCCTTTGCCCCCGGTCACTGAAACATTGACCAAATATTGGGAAAAACTGCCTTGATACTGGGTGACGGAAACGATGTTGGCCCCGGTGAGGGTGCTTCCGGACCCCTGTATCAATTCAAAATCATCTGGATTGACGGAAAGAGGATCCACCCCGGTGGAAAAAGTGACCAGGTAGGAAACCGCGCTGGCGTTGATGGGTGCAGCGGTCGTGGGATTGAACCTGTTAAGGGAAGTGACAAGCGGGTTTTGGGGA
>JAFMJU010000227.1 GCA_017853285.1 Gemmataceae bacterium | reverse complement strand
AGGGCCAGGAAGCGGAGGTAGCCGATTTTCCCCCTGGCGGCCCAGAGGTTGACCACCAGGAATGGCAAGGCCCAGGCCAAGCGGGCCCAGACTAGGCCGGGAGCGTCGGCCTGGAACCGGTCGAGGGTGGATTGGTAACGGCGGGCCTTGTCCGCAAACCAACGGAAACGCAGGAGCTTGTCGCCCAGGTATCTCAGCAAGGGGAAATGGATGGCCAAGGCGGCGACCACGGCCAGCCAGCCGAGCAGGAAACCCTGCTGCCAGCCGCAGCGGAATCCCAGCCAGGCCCAATACGGCGTGAGGGGGACGCCGGAAAGCCCCCACAGCACTCCGATGACCACCAGCAGGGGTTGGTTGGGCTGGAGTTCATTCAGCCAGTCCATGCGTCAGGCGCCGTCCGCGCTGTCATCGCCTGGGGCTTTCGCGCCGGGTTGGGCGGACGGGTGGGTACGGACATACCAGAGGATCTGACGGGCCAGGCCGTGCAACATGCCGGCGTCGCGCCGGGTGGGCCTGAGGCGGCCGAGCAGGTGGCTGATGCCATGCATGAGGGTTTCCTGCTTCTCGCCATAGAGGTAGCCGACCGCCTCGAGGGCGCGGCGGACATGGCGGTGCAGGAGCTCCTGGGCGCGCATGGGCAGTTCGGTCTCCACGCGGGCGCGGGGAACCCCCGAGATCCAGGCGGTGCGGGCCTCGTAGCAGCAGACGCCCACCGCCATCGCGAGGTTCAGCGAGGAGTAGCGGACGGTGGAGGGGATCTTGATGAGATGGTGGCACAGGGCGACATCGGCGGTGGTGAGGCCGCTGGGTTCGGGACCGAAGACCAGCGCCACCTTCTTGTCTCCCGCGGTGCCGGCGGCGGCCAGCAGCGGGGGGATGATGTCGCGGGGGAAACCCTTCTTCACCTGGCGGACGGGGCCATCGACCCTGGCGGCGGTGGCGGCCGCCTCGACACAGTCGGCCAAGGCCTCGGAAAGCGTGGGGACTATCCGGGCGTTTTCCAACAGCTCGCCCGCATGTACGGCCATGCGGAGGGCGGCGGGGTCGTTTGGTTTGGCCTTGGGACGGACCAGGACCAGGTCTTCCACACCCATGTTGCGCATGACGCGGGCGACCGAGCCAAGGTTGCCGGCGTACTCGGTCTCCACCAGGACCACACGCAGGGGCAGCGGGGCCAGGCGGTCGGAGGTTTGCGGGAATCCGTCGTCTGAATCCTGGGCGGTCATTCGGCAGTTCCGGTGATTTTCAGCGCGGCGGCACGAAGGCCCTGCAAGTCGAGCTTGCCACTGCCCAGGGTGGGGATTTCCTCCACCGCGAAGAAGTCCTTGGCGCTGGGTACCCACAACGCCGGGATGCCGGTGGCGGAGAGTTTCTTGATCCATTCGGCAACGGAGGGCACCAGCGGATCGACCGCGGGCTTGAGGAACAGGACCACGACCCGCTCGCCGCGGCTGGTGTCGGGCACGCAGGAGACGGCGCAGGCTCGTTCGGTGGTGGCGATCACCTCGTGCAGCAGTTCCTCCAGGCGCTCAAGGGGGACCATTTCACCGCCGCATTTGGCAAAGCGGGACAGGCGGCCGGTGAGGGTGAGATGGCCCTGCTCATCGAGAAAGCCGATGTCGCCGGTGCGGTAGTAGCCTTCGGAGATCACCCCGCGGGTCTTTTCGGGCTGGCCCCAGTAGCCGCGCATCACATTGGCGCCGCCGATGAGGACCATGCCCTGGCTGGACCAGTCGATATCGCGCTGGTGCTCGGGATCCTCGATCCGCGCGGCGCAACCGGTGACCATGCGGCCGACGCTGCCGGGCACATCGCGCACCAGGGTGCGACCATCGGGGAGGGGGATATCGGGCAGGTTGAGATTGGAAACCGGGCTCAACTCGGTGCAGCCGTAGCCCTCGATGGGGCGGACGCCGAATTTGCGCTGGAAGTCCTCGGCCAGGGAGACGGGCAGTTTCTCGGCGCCGCAGACCAGGAAACGGAGCGAGGCGAAATCGCGATCCTCGGCGCGTTTCAGGCTGAAGCGCAGGAAGGTGGCGGTGCTGAGGAAGACGGTGCATTGCTCCTCGCGGCAGATCTCGCCGATCTCGCGGCCCTGGCGGGGGTCGGGGTGGTAGGCGGCGCGCATGCCCTGGGTAAGAGGTGCCCACAGCGTGATGGTGTAACCGAAGCTGTGGAAGAACGGCAGGCAGGCGAGGATGCTGTCGCGCGGGGTGATGTCGGCGTGGTGGATCAGCGACTGGATGTTGGAGACCAGGTTGCCCCAGGTGAGTTCGACTCCCTTGGGCTGGCCGGTGGAGCCGCTGGAGAAGATCAGCGTGGCCAGATCGGCGGAGGACTGGTTGTGGATGCCCAGGCTTTTCTCGAGCCAAGCGAGCGGCGCGAAACGGGCGCGGGCGAGGGCCCATAGCTTTTGCAACCCGGTGGTGCCGGCGAGCAGTTCGTCGAGCAGCACCATGGTGCGGCTGGCACCCGGGTCGAACGGCATGCGGGAGGTGAATCGTTTGGCGCTGATGACCACCTTGGCGGAGGTTTGGTCGAGGCAGGCGCGGCTGACGGTTTCGGCGGCGCTGTAGTTGAGGTTGATGGAGACCTTGCCCAAAAGGCCGAGCGCGCCATTGACGAGGGCGCTGGCGGTGCTGGTGGGAAGCCAGACGCCGACCATGTCCTGCCCCTTGAGCAGTGGCTTTAGCTTGTCGGCGATGAGGAGCATGGCGGTGAGGGCGCGCCCGATGGTCTGGCGGCCGTTGGGGCCGGATTTGTCGAACAGGCACGGGGCGTTGAAGCCTTCGCGGACCTTGCGCAGCATCAGCCGCGGCGCCGACATGATTTCGCCGGCCTTTTCACGGGCAATGGCCAGGTGCATGGCGAGGCGGTCGAGGGCCATGCGGCATTCGAGCGCCCGGGTACCTGAGGGCAGGGGAGAGCCCCAGCCGATATCGGCCTTCACCGGGAGGTGGGGCATGTCGGCGCGGGTGATCCAATTGCCGGGGCCATCTAATTGGAGGTGGCCCCAGTGGGGGACCACACGGACCGGGTGGATGGGAATTTCGGCCTGGGAGTTTTCGTTATTTGGCCGGACCACCAGGGGGAGCCATTTGGACATGGGCCACGGGGTGCCATCCCTTTCGCGGATATCCTCGGAGTGGACGGCGACCACCAAGCCCAGCGCGAGCGCTTTTTGGACTTTCTCAACCCATTGGGGCATGGTGAGGCCGTTGCCTTCCTCTGAGGCGACCAGCCATTCCACCGGGCGTTTCACCCCGCATTCCACCCAGCCTCTTTCGGCCGGGGTGACCCGTTCCACCAGCAGTAAAACCGCCCCCCGGGCGGGCAAATCGGACCAAAAGTGATGCTTAAGTTGGGCACCATCCCATTGGATGGGCTTGACAACCGGGGAGGAAGGACTGCTCACTGGATTCTCCAAACTGAGTCCATCTTGGTTTCGGCGGCGTTTGGGCACTCGCATCGACCGAGATTTGCTCATACAATGCTATCATCCTGCCCGCAAGCCGCCCCGGCCACCCGGCCCCCGGCGGTTCCAGCCTGATGTGGGTCCACCACCTGCCCGATTTTGGGGGTATTCCATGCTTTCTCGCCTCATTTGCATGGCTTTGGTTCTGGTTTTGTGCCCGTTTTTTGCCTCCCGAGCCAACGCGCAGGGGAATGCCTCTGGCCAGCCGGTGAGTTTCATCCGGGATATCGCGCCGATTTTCCGGGAAAACTGCTTCGGGTGCCATGGTTCCAAAAACCCCAAGGGCAAATTGGACATGACCAAGGTGGAAACCCTGCGTAAGGGGGGCACCAAGGAAGACCCCATCGTGTCCGGTAAACCGGACGAGAGCCACCTGGTGGATGTGCTGAAGGCGACGGACGCATCGCGGATGCCACCCCGGGAGACCGGCGCGCCCCTCGCCGCCGCGAAAATCGCCCTGGTGGAGCGCTGGATCGCCGAGGGTGCCAAGGTGGATGGGGGCATCGACACCAAGTCGGATTTGGTCAAGGAACTCCGGAAGCGCTGGTCGCCTCCCGCCTTGCTTGGGCAGTACAGCTTCCCGGTGAGCGTGACGGCCCTGGCTTTCACACCCGACGGCAAGCAACTGGTCACCAGCGGGCACCATGAGCTTTGCGTGTGGGATGTGGAATCTGGCAAACTGGCCAAGAGGGTGGCCATCCGTTCGCGGCGGGCCATGGCCCTGCAGTTTTTGCCCGATGGCAAGCTGGTGATGGCGGGTGGCCGGCCCGGCGAAGAGGGGGATGTCTCCGTCTATGATCTTTCGGCCCCGGCCGCGCGGCAAGACAACGGTGTGGCCGTGTTGAACGGCGTTTCGGACCCGAAGGTGCTGGTGAAGCGTTTGCTGGAAGCTGATGACGAGGTGGAGTGCCTGAGCCTGTCGGCCGACGGCAAGAAACTGGCGGCTGGTGGCTGCGACCGGTTGATCCAGGTGTGGGACATGTCGGCCGGAATCGCCCAGGCCAAACTGACCGACACGATCGAGAACCATGCTGACTGGGTTTTCGCCGTGGCGTTCTTCCCGGACAACAACCGGCTTGCCAGCGCCAGCCGGGACAAGACCGCCAAGGTGTGGGACCTGAAGGCGAAGGAATCAGTCGCCACCTTCCCCGAGCACCAGAATCCGGTGTTTGGCGTGGCTGTGAAGGCCGATGGCAGCGCGTGCTACTCGGTGGGTGAAGACAAGCAGGTGCGGGCGTGGAACCTGACGGGTGACCAGGGGGCCAAGCAGATTCGGGCGATGGGTGGCGCGGGTGGGGCGGTGTTGAAGCTCGCCCAGCATGGCAAAGAGCCCTGGCTGTTCAGCGCGGGTGCGGACGCGAAGATCCGCCAGTATGAGCGTGAGAAGGGCAACCAGATCCGTGAACTGGCCGGGCACAAGGATTATGTTCTTTCCCTTGCCTTGAACCCGTCCGGCGACCTGCTGGCCTCGGGCGGATGGGACGGTGAAATCCGTCTGTGGAACCCGAAAGACGGTAAACTGATCAAGGTGTTCAACGCGTCGCCCGGCCTGAAGGTCGTAGCGGCCCCGGCCAAGCCCTGATCGTCGCACTATTGGCGCGGGGCTTGGCGGTTGGAACACGCCGGAGGCCCCTGCGCCGATGCAGCACCTGGAAAAACCGACTGTGCGCCCGTACCTGGTGGCCGACCAGGTTCGGGGGGATCCATCCAGCTTTGAAATCAGTGATCTGCTGCGGTTGAGCCCGGCTGTGCTGCGGGTCTCGGCGTTGGACCTGGAAATCCTGAAGCGGATGGATGGCAGCCAGACGGTGGCGGAACTGGGCGCCTCGCTGAAGCCGCTTTTGGGTGGTGGATCGATCTCTCCGGATTATTTCACCAAACTGCTGGGGATGCTGGAGGAGTGCCTGTTTCTGGAGGCACCGAACTGGCGGAACGCCATCGAAAGCCCGGTGCGGCCGCCCTCGTGCATCGGTTGTTACGACGCCGACCCGAAGAACCTGACCGAGCAGATTGAAAGCTACTACCTGCACAAGGACGGGCCGGGCATCCCGCAGGGGCGGGCGACCGATCACCGGATCGACGCGATTCTGGCACCGCATATCGATTACGCGCGCGGTGGATGGAACTTCGCCCACGGCTTCCGGCAGATTTACGAGGGAACGACGGCCAACCTGTTCGTGATTGTGGCAACCTCGCACTACAGCCCGAAGCGATTCACGCTCACGCGCAAGAGTTTCCGCACGCCGCTGGGGGAAGTGCCGGTGGACGGCGCCTTTTGCGAAAGGCTGGAGGATGCTTACGGTCCGGGCCTGTATGACGATGAGCTGCGGGCGCATTTTCCCGAACATTCGGTGGAGCTGGAGGTGGTGTTTTTGCAACACCTCCTCGGGCCGGGCCGGTCCTTCCGGATTGTGCCGCTGGTGGTGGGATCGATGGAGGACATGCTGGGTGACGGGGGAACCAGTCCGGTCCCCGGGGATGTGGAGCGGATGGTGCGCGCGCTGAAGGTTGCCAGGGAGGCCGCAGGAGAGCCTGTTTGCTTTGTCATCAGCGGGGATCTGGCGCACATCGGGCCCAAGTTTGGCGACAAGGCTGGATTGCCGGACCCATTCCTCGCGCACAGCCAGGACCAGGATTTGAAGTTGATGGCCACGGCCGCTGCCGGGAGCCCGGACGGGTATCGGCGGATTTTGGCGGAGGAGAAAGACGCGCGGCGGATTTGCGGGTTCCCACCCACCTGGGTGACCCTGCAGGCGCTGGGGCCCTGCGCTGGCAAGCTATTGCGTTATGACCAGTATGTGCATCCGAAGGGGCGCGAATCGGTGAGTTTCGCGTCGATGGTGTTTCAGGCGCGGGGCAGGTGATGGCTGATCTGGGTGCGGATGGATGCGCCTGCGGGCGGGGCTGTGGGCCCGGAAGTTGCCCGGTGAGCCGGGCCCGTTTGGGGGAACCGACCCGGTTGGCGGAGGTTCTCCAGCGGTTTGGCGCCGAATCCGGCATGCGCGGATTCAATGGGCCGCGATTTTCCGCACGGTATTTTGTTTGGGGACAGGGACCGGCGCTGGTGCTGGGTCACGGGCTTTCGGACAGCCTGGAATCGTTTTTGCCACTGGCGCATCACCTGACCGATCGTTTCACCTGCATCGGGTGGGACCTCCCGGCCACCCGAGGGGAAGGGTTAAACCGGTTGCCTTGGATCCGCCATCG